>JAFXMB010000138.1 GCA_017530735.1 Bacteroidaceae bacterium
CCTTATCCGTTTTACATCCAAGTTCGGACTCAGGGCGTTTGACAACTGGTACTATTCGTCACAGTTCCAGGGATATACACAGTTTGCTCCGGTATGGGATACCAAGAATCCGGATAAACTCAAATCCAGGTTCATGGCTCCGGCTTACGGTAACCTGTCAATCGGTCTGGATTACAAGCCCAAGTTCAAGAAAAAGGGTATAACTCTTTCTGTGCTGCTTTCGCCTCTGTCATACAACCTTAAGTACTCGGCTGTGGACAGCATCGCTACAACCTTCGGTATCGAAGCGGGAAAGCAGGTCAAGCACAGTTTCGGTTCCAGATTTGACGGCAACCTGAAATGGACATTCCTTGAGGACTTTACATGGACCAACAAGACCCAGTTCTATACTACATATGAGAGCACCGAAATCAACTTTGAGAACACAATTGATTACAGGCTCTCCAAGTATCTGTCGCTGCAGTTCTTCTGCCACTGGCGTTTTGACGACAGCGTAAAGCGCAAAAAGGATAAGGACGGTAACCTGATGGGCTACGGTCAGTTCAAGGAATTCCTTACACTAAACTTTAATTACGCCTGGTGATTGCGGCGCTCGCGCATGATGTCGCGGCGGCGTTTGAACGGTGAGTCCGGTTCACGGGCCATGTACCAGTATTCCATGTGGTCCGTGGTGATGGGGAACAGGCGTGTAAGTACAAGCAGCAACTTGCTGGTGAATGTCAGCGTGGCTCGGCGTGAACGACGTCTGATGTGGTTGAGCATGATCTCGGCCACACGCTCGGATGTCATCATTTTTCCTTCCTCACGCGGGGTCTCGCCCTGCTGGCTGCCATCGGCCATAAGGGCTGTCTTTCGTATGTTGGATGCTGTGAATCCGGGTGCATATATCATTACGTGCAGTCCGTCATAGAGATGCTCTGAACGCAGGGTGTCCAGGAATCCGTTTATGGCAAACTTTGAAGCCGAATAGCCTGTGCGACCCGGCAGTCCCTTGTATCCGGCGGTGGATATCACTCCTACAACCGATCCCTTGGATTCCAGCAGGTAGGGCAGGGCGAATTTGGTGCAGTAAACCGTACCCCAGAAATTTACATCCATCAGGCGTTTTATGACACTGAGGTCCAGATCCTTGAACATGGCGCGCATGGAGATGCCGGCGTTGTTTATCAGAATGTCTATCCGTCCGAATTTTTTTACGGTCTCTTGAATCAGGTTGCGGCAGTCTGACTCGACGGAGACATCGGTCTTTACGCTTATGACTTGGGTGTATTGTGAGAGTTCCTTCTGCAAGTCTTCCAGTTTCTCTATGGAACGGGCGGCCAGAACTACTTTGGCCTTGTATTTTGCAAGCAAGGTCGCAGTCGCGAGTCCGATTCCGGAACTGGCTCCGGTTACAATTGCGACTTTATCAATGAAGTATCTTTGATTATTCATAAACAAGGATTTTATATTGCGGTAAAGTTAACCATTTTTTATCATTTGATGCTTTTGTGAGTGTTTTCGTGCCCTTATAGGATAACATTTACTCCATTTTGTGTATTTTCGCGGCTTGAAAAACAAAAGATAATGACCGTAACACTTCTATTGCACTGCCCCGACAGACCGGGAATCATTGCAGACATAACCAATTTCATTACCGAGAACCGTGGTAACGTTGTCTATCTGGCCCAGTTCGTGGACCATGTGGAGAACGTGTTCAATATGCGTATTGAATGGAATATTGATGAGTTCCTGATACCTAAGGACAAGATTTCGGATTACTTCGGCACGCTTTACGCCAAGAAGTATGACATGAAGTTCCGCCTCTATTTCAGCGATACCAAACCACGTATGGCCATATTCGTATCCAAGATGTCGCACTGCCTGTTTGACCTGCTGGCACGTTACAGCGCAGGCGAGTGGAATGTTGAGATACCTCTGATTGTAAGCAACCATCCCGATATGAAGCATGTGGCCGATATGTTCGGCATACCGTATTATGTATATCCTATTACAAAGGAGAATAAACTTGAGCAGGAGACAGCCATGATGGAACTGCTTAAGGAGAACAACATAGATTTCATCGTTCTGGCACGTTATATGCAGATTATCGGTGACCGTATGATTGCCGCTTATCCCAACAAGATAATCAACATCCATCACTCATTCCTGCCGGCATTCGTGGGAGCCAAGCCTTACCAGGCTGCGTTTGACCGCGGTGTCAAGATTATCGGTGCAACCAGCCACTATGTGACGGCCGAACTTGATGCAGGTCCTATCATATGTCAGGATGTGGTACGTATTTCACATAAGGATATGCCCAAGGACCTGATGAACAAGGGCAAGGATCTTGAGAAGATAGTTCTGTCACATGCCGTGCAGAAACATATTGAGCACAAGATTCTGGTTTACAAGAACAAAACGGTGGTGTTCAGCTAAGCTTTTTTGAGAGCTTCCAGTTTGAACATCTCGTCACGGTATTGAGCGGCCTCCATGAAGTCCATTCTGGAGGCTGCTTCATTCATGAGACGTCTGGTACGGGCAATGGCCTTGTTCAACTGCTGCGGAGTCATGCTGGCTATTACGGGATCGGCTACGGCTCTGGTATGATCCTTCATCTCGTAGGGCTTGGGCTCGGTTTCCTGACCTGCAGGTACAAGCAGTGATGTGTTGAGCGCCTTCTCAATCTGTTTGGGAGTTATTCCGTGCTCCTTATTGTAATTCATCTGCTTTTCGCGGCGGCGTGTGGTCTCGGCTATGGTCAGACGCATGCTCTCGGTAATCTTGTCGGCATAGAGAATAACCTTTCCGTTCACGTTACGGGCGGCGCGTCCGGCTGTCTGGGTGAGCGAGCGGTGGTCTCGCAGGAATCCCTCCTTATCGGCGTCTATGATGGCCACCAGTGATACCTCGGGCAGGTCAAGTCCCTCGCGCAGCAGGTTCACACCAACCAGCACGTCGTATAGACCTTTGCGCAGATCGGTCATTATCTGTATGCGTTCCAGGGTATCCACGTCACTGTGTATGTAGTTGGTGCGGACTCCGTTCTTGAGCAGATAGTCGTTGAGTTCCTCGGCCATGCGTTTGGTGAGGGTGGTCACCAGGGTGCGCTCGTCACGCTCGGAGCGGACGGCAATCTCCTCAAGCAGGTCGTCAATCTGGTTCTTGCTGGGCCGAACCTCTATCTCGGGATCAAGCAGGCCGGTGGGGCGGATAACCTGGTCCACCACGACGCCCTCGCTCTCACCGAGTTCGTAATCGGCCGGAGTGGCACTCACATAAATGGTCTGTCCGGTAAGTTCCTTGAACTCCTCAAACTTGAGGGGACGGTTGTCAAATGCGGCCGGCAGGCGGAATCCGTACTCCACCAGGGCTTTCTTGCGGGCGCGGTCGCCGCCGTACATGGCGTGCAACTGGGGTACACTCACGTGGCTTTCGTCAATCACCGTCAGGAAATCCTTGGGGAAGAAATCCAGCAGGCAGTAGGGACGGGTGCCGGCAGAACGGCCGTCAAAGTATCGGGAGTAGTTCTCAATGCCGCTGCAGTGTCCCAGTTCCCTGATCATCTCTATGTCATATTCCACACGCTCCTTCAGGCGCTTGGCCTCAAGCGGTTTACCTATCTCCTCAAAGTAGGCCACACGTTCTACAAGGTCATCCTGGATGGCGCGGATGGCGCGTTCCTGGCTCTCCTTGGTGGTCATGAATAGGTTGGCCGGGTATATGCGGTAAAAATCATAGGTGTCTATACGCTCTCCGGTCAGTACGTCAAACTCTTCGATGGAGTCAATCTCGTCATCCCAGAAACTGACGCGTACCGCGGTGTCGTTATAGGCCAGGTTTATATCCACATTGTCACCCTTTACGCGGAAGCAGCCGCGTCCCAACTCAATGTCGTTGCGGGTGTAGAGTGAGTCTACCAGTTTGCGCAGCAGCACGTTACGGTCCAGGCGGTCACCTTTGCGCAATTCTATCACATTGTTGTAGAAATCAGCCGGATTACCCATGCCGTATATACATGAGACCGATGATACCACGATGACGTCATTGCGTCCCGACAGCAGGGCCGATGTGGCCGACAGGCGCAGTTTGTCAATCTCGTCATTTATCTGAAGGTCCTTTTCAATGTATGTATCGGTGGCCGGAAGATATGCCTCGGGCTGATAGTAGTCATAGTAGGAAACGTAGTATTCAACGGCGTTTTCGGGAAAGAAAGCCTTGAATTCGCTGTAAAGTTGGGCGGCCAGTGTCTTGTTGTGGCTGAGAATCAGAGTAGGGCGGCCTATGTTCTTTATGACATTGGCTATGGTGAATGTCTTGCCCGATCCGGTGACACCCAGCAGAGTCTGGGCGCGGTTGCCGTTCAGCAGCCCGTCTGTAAGTTGCTGAATGGCCTGCGGCTGGTCGCCGGTGGGCTTGAATGGTGATACCAGTTTGAAATCCATGTTTTGCGGAAATGCGGAATTGCAAAGATACTGCATTTTTTGTATTTTTGGACCTCCAAAAAGTTTTTGAAATGACAGTTCAAGAGAGAGAACAGAAGGCCGGTGACTATTTCAAGGCCGGATATAACTGCTGCCAGGCTGTGGCTATGACTTTTGCCGATGTCCTGGGTTTGTCTGAGGATGAAGTTGCCCGTCTTGCCAGCGGATTCGGCGGTGGAATGGGCAGAATGCGTGAGGTTTGCGGAACCGTATCGGCCATGACCATGGTTGCCGGTGCCATGATTCCGGCAACCGATGTAAATGACAAGGAGGCCAAGACCGCCAACTACGCACTGGTTCAGGAAATGGCCGATGAATTCAAGAAGTTGAACGGCAGTATCATATGCCGTGAACTGTTGGGCTTGAGCAAACCTGAGGGTACTCCGGTGCCTTCGGACCGTACTCCGGAATATTATAAGAAACGCCCCTGCGGTGAGCTCTGCTCAATTGCTGCGGGTATTGTAGCACGTAAATTGGAAAAACAGAAATAATGAAGAAACTGATCCTTACTTTGTCAGCAGCACTGTGCACCGCCGGTGCATTTGCATGCACCAACCTGATAGTTACCAAGGGCGCATCGGCCAACGGTTATAACATGTGTACCTATGCGGCCGATTCACATCAGTTGTACGGAACTCTGCATTTCAGTGCAGCGGCCGATTTTCCGGCAGGAGCAATGCGTGAGATTGTTGACTGGGACTCAGGAAAACGTCTTGGTGAGATACCTCAGGCCAGTCACGTCTATTCGGTTATAGGTAACATGAACGAGCATCAGCTGGTGATAGGCGAGACCACCTACGGCGGACGCGAATTCATTGATTCCACCGCTATATTGGACTATGGCTCACTCATTTACATTGCGCTGGAGCGCTGCAAGACAGCCCGTGAGGCGATACTTCTCATTGACAAACTGACACAGCAGTACGGTTATGCATCCGAGGGTGAGTCATTCACTCTGTGTGATCCCAATGAGGTATGGATCATGGAGATAATCGGCAAGAATCCCAAGTTTGACAAGAAAGGCCGTAACATCAACAAGGGCTCAGTCTGGGTGGCCAAGCGTATTCCTGACGGTTACATATCGGCTCACGCCAACCAGTCACGTATCACCACCATTGATTTCAATGACCCTGAGAACTGCCTTTATGCCAAGGATGTGATCAAACACGCCCGTGAGCAGGGTATATTCAGCGGCAAGGATGAGGAGTTCAGTTTCTGCGACGTTTACAATCCTTTGGATTTCGGCGCCGCCCGCGGATGTGAGGCTCGCGTATGGTCATACTTTAACCGTTTTGCCGATGGAATGGATGAATATCTGGATTACGCCATGGGATATGACCTTAAGAACCACATGCCGCTTTATGTAAAACCCAATAGAAAAATCTCAACAAAAGACCTGGCAGACATGATGCGTGACCACTATGAGGGAACACCCATGGACATGACCACTGACATAGGTGCCGGCGGCAGTCATCTGCCTTACCGCTGGCGTCCCATGGAGTTTGAGTATCAGGGTTGGGAGTATGTGAACGAGCGTGCCATCGCCACCCAGCAGACCGGCTGGTGGTATGTGGCCCAGTCCCGTTCCGACAAGAAGCACGGTATCTTCTGGTTTGGTGTGGATGATGCGGGAACATCTCCGCTCATGCCTTTCTTCAGTTGCACAAACAGCGTTCCTGAATGCCTCAAGGAGGGAAATGGATCACTTCTGGAATACTCTGAGACTTCAATGTACTGGATGGTCAGCCGCATAGCCCAGTTTGCATATCTGCGTTATGACAAGATAGGGGCCGAGGTGCGTGACGTGATTGACAGGTATGAGAATGATATCATTGCCAGGGTTGAAGGTATGGACGATGCCCAATCGGTTGGGACATTGTCACAGTTCGGTGTGGACAATGCCAACTCCCTGTTCCGCAAATGGCAGGATCTGGACAAGTATCTCTTGGTAAAATATATTGACGGAAACATAAAGCGCCAGAATGAGGACGGGTCATTCATGAATAACGGCTTCGACAAGTCCATCCCCGAATACCCGATTCAGGAGGATTACTCCGAAAAGTGGAAGGAGAACGTGGTCCGTGACAACGGTGATGTGCTCCGCATACGTAAATAATATTAAATAACGGGCGCATGTTTGCTCCGTTCACTCAAAATAGGTACTTTTGCAGGTTGAAATTTCACAGCATGCGTAAGACTGCGTCCATAATACTGTTCTCCGCCCTTGTTCTGGCAGCGTTGTCGGGCTGTTCAGGCTATAACAAGATCCTGAAAGCGTCTGACTACAACACCAAGTACAGTCTGGCCAAGACATACTATATGGAGGGACGCTACACCAGTTGCAGTTCAATACTGGAGGAGTGTGTGGTTTACCAGCGCGGTACTGCACAGGCTGAGGAATCAATGTATCTGTTGGCTTCATGCTACTACAAGATTGAGGACTATCTGTCTGCATCCCAGTATTACATGGCATGCTACAGGGCGTTCCCAAACAGTACATATTCTGAGAACTGTCTCTACTGGTCAGGCAAGAGCCTCTTCCTGGATACCCCGGATCCGCGACTTGACGCGACCAGCACCACAAACGCAATCCTGCAGTTGCAGAGATTCGTGGAGACATATCCCGAGAGTAAGTACCGTGCTGATGCTGAGCAGATGATTTACACCATGTACGACCGTCTGGTGGAGAAGGAGTTGGGTGCCGCCGAGCTTTACTACAACATGGGCAATTATATGGGCAATAATTACCGCTCAAGTATAATTGTGGCTCAGAACGCCCTGCGTGACTATCCCTACACCAAATATCGCGAGCAACTCTCGCTTCTGGTGCTTAAGGCAAAGTTCCAGATGGCTCAGGAGAGTGTGCTTGATAAAAGGGATGACCGTTACCGTGACGCCATTGACGAGTACTACGCTTTCAAGAATGAATTTTCTGAGAGCGAGCACATGAAGGAGGCCGATAAGATGTTCCGTATCGCTTCCAAAAACTTAGGAAACAAGAATCAAATAATAGAAGAAGACTAAAATGGATTTCAAGAAGACAAATGCTCCGACCAACACGGTGACCCGTGACTTGGTCAATTTTGTAAAGGACACCCACAACATTTACGAGAGTGTTGCTATCATGGGCAAGCGCGCCAACCAGATTTCCGTTGAGATGAAAGAAGAGCTCAAGTCAAAGCTTGAGGAGTTCAGCTCAACAACCGACAATCTGGAGGAGATGTTCGAGAACAGGGAGCAGATTGAGATTTCACGTTACTACGAGCGTCTTCCCAAACCTACCCTGATCGCTGCTCAGGAGTTTGAGGAGGGTAAGATCTATTTCCGCAATCCCGCTAAGGAGAAAGAGAATCTTTGATGAAGATAGAATTCTACCTCCATCAGGTATGGCTGGCTCTCATCTGCATATTGATGTTTGCCGGCCTTCTTCTTCCCGTAGGCCAACTGGTCAACGCGGAGGGGGCATCGGCTGAACTCACCAATTTCCGTCTCAATTTCATTGAGGGCGACAGCAGCAGTGCCATGTGGGCATTAGGAGTGATCATGATAGCTATTCTGGCTGTGGGTGTGTTTGAACTGCTCCTGTCGGGATTCCGCAATTTCGTGCTCCAGAAACGTCTGCTGGTATTTATGATGCTGCTCACCGTGGGATATTACATCCTGCTGGTGGTCTATGTATTCCTGCTTAAGGGTGATGCATCTTTCGGCCCACGCATAGGGGCTGCATTCCCGCTCATAAGCCTTGTGCTGGAGTACATGAGCATACATGGCGTCTCAAAGGCTGAGGCTGCCATCATCGCACGCGCGTCAGGTTTCCGTCTGCGCGATTAATTCAGAAGATTGAAAGAGTAGGTGGCGCGGACAGAGATTGTACTGTTCGCGCATCGGGCAAAGTAATCCTTCTTGGTGATTCCGAATATATTGCCAAGACCAAAGTAGTATCGGCCTTCAATACCGAAATTTCCTATTCCCGTATGTAATTCCAATCCGACGCTGGCTGTGATACCATAGTCAACCTTGTTCTCTATGGGCTTTCCGTACTGCTCAATGACATTGTTGGGACGGTTGCTTGTATCCCAGGGCTTCTGGCCGCCGTAGAACTCCTTTTCCTTGAGCAGATAACCTACCTGCGGACCCAGGTTGATGTGACCCTGAACACCGCGGAACTCTCGTCCGAAACCCATGTGAGCCAGGAACGGGAACTCTATGTATGTGGCCGTACGGGTGTATTCGTTACCGGAACCGTCCTCAATAAGTTCAGTCCAACCGCGGTTGGCTATGTTGCACTCCAACTGTGTTCCGCATATCAGGAAAAAGTATTTCTCGGATATGTGACGGATGCTTACGCCCATGGTCGGTCCCAGGCTCAAGGTCTGCTTGATGGAGGGTATGAACGATACGCGGCTGGTGCCCATTCCGCCCGATACGCCCACGGAGACTGTCCTGCGGGGATCACCCACCTGTGCGTATGATGTGGTGAAGGCTAATGCTATGGTAAAGAGTATGGCGAGTCTGCGCTTCATTATTTGTCAAAGTCTATCTTCTCCACCTTATACTCGTTGGAGAAATGTACAAAGAATACCTTGCGGTTGATGAATCCGCCCCAGTTGTTCACACGCTCAAACTTGAATCCCATCTGTACGGGATCTGTCTTGATTTCGTTCAGGTGATTCTCAAAATCCTTTCCGTATGTGGCTATACCTTTAAGGAAATAGTAGCCGGTGTCATAGCCGTATGAGGCGAAACTGGGATAACTTACCAGCATCTGACGGCTGAACGAGCGGCGGAACAGGGCGTTGAAATCAACTGACTCCTTGAGCATGTTGTTGGTGTAGAACCAGCTGTAGAACCAGGTGTCAACCTCATAGAGTTCATCCAGGTGGTCCTGAGCGTATATTTGGTATTCGGGATAACCGAACAGGTGTGTCTCAATCTCAGGTGCCTTGGTGCGGGTTATGAGTTGCAGCACGGGCAGCAGGGTGTTAAGCGGTCCGCTGCTTGATGAGTTGATGATCATGATGTTCTGCTTATCGGGAGCCAGGGTGTCCATAAGTTCCTGATAGGCAGTGTCAATGTCAAGTGTGGAGTAGGGTATGCCGTGGTCTGCCATGACGGTTTTGAGGCCGTCAATGAATTCGTTGCGGCGGAACTCATCGGCATCCATTATTATCACGTTGGGGTTGGGGAACTGCTCCAGGAAGTGGTTGTAGATCTCCTGGTTGAAGTATGACTGCGGGGTGTTGAGCTGGAACACGTAGGGGTTGTTGAACACGTCATCGGCACCTGCGTTCATGGGGAGTACCAGCGGAACCTGATGCGCGGTGGACCATCTGGCCATCTCAGTTATCTGGTTGGTCCAGCGGGGACCGAATATGATGTCTGCATCGTCCAGTTTTCCGCTCTCAATCAGAGGCTGGAGTGAGGTGCCGTCGGCCTGTGAGTCAAATACCTTGAGGTTGACCGATATATCCTCGTCCTTGAGTTTGTCAAGTGCCAGAAGCATGCCCTGGTAGAACTCAATCATCTGCTTCTGCATGGTTGAGGCGGAATCGTCCAGTGAGAAGGGAAGTATGAGGGCGGCTGTGATAACGCCGTCAGTAACTTCCTCCGTTTGGGTCTCATTCATAAAGAACAGGGTGCTGTCGGGGATGGACTGCATGCGGTTCTGAGCCTCGTTGATACGCTGCTTGCGTTGGGCTGTCTCTTTCTGTGAGAACGGTATTTTGACAACTACGCCCTGCTTGAGCTTGTTGTACTTGTACTCCGGATTGGCCTTCAGGAACTCCTCCTGTGTTATGCCGTAGTTGCGGCAGATGCGGAATATTGTCTCGCGCCTTTTGACTACATGGGTGGTCTTGAAGGTGGCGGTATCGGACTGGATGGTGCGGATATCGGTCCTGATCTCCTGAGGAGCGCTCTCACCGGCGTTCTCTATGGTCGATGCCAGCGGATCCTCATCGGACGGGGCGGGTATGGTTATTACCTGGCCTATCTTGAAGTTCTCGGCTGAGAGGCCGGGGTTGGCATCACACAGTTCCTTGACGGATATGCGGTTCTGGACTGCCAGACGGTACAGAGTCTCGCCCTTCTGGACGGTGTGGAACTTGCCCGATGCAGGCTGCTTGCGGTTGGGGATACGCAGTTCCTGGCCGGTACGTATGACTTTTTCGCTGCCGGGGTTGAGTTTGATTATATCATCCTCGGTCACTCCGTACATCCTTGATATTGAGTAAAGACCCTGTCCCTGGGTAACGGTATGCATGAAATATTCCTGTGCCCCTGCGGGGATGCTGAACAACACTGAGAGCAATACCGTAGATATGATTGTCCTGAGATTTCTCATAAGTGAATAAGTTTCAGATGGCAAAAATACAAAAAAGCGTTCAATCTACGTTTATATATAATATCTATAACATTAGCCAAAGTTAGAATCAAAGTATATTTTGAGTACCTTTGCGATTTGAAACGAAACTATATGAAAAAATCCGGTTTTCTAAGGTTTTTGTGCGCTGCAGTCATGGCTGCGGCACCCTGTTTCACTGCCATGGCCGGCACCCCTCAGGTGCAGGTCAAGGTTATACTGGTATCGGCATCGGGTGATTCGACAGTGCTCGGCCCGGGCGATATCTCACCCACTGAACTGAACGCTCCCCTGAGAGCCACATTCATATCGGAACTTATTACCGATGACGGTAAGGAGTACGTGCTGTTTCCCGAGTGGACAGTTAAGCGCGAGGACTCTGAGACATCAGACCTTCATGACTATCTGAAACGTCAGGACAGGGAGACTGAGTATGAGTTCACTGACAACGGCAAGTTCCACGTGTTCTATGCCTGGTCATACCGCGAAAAGAATGATACAGAGACCATTATGGGTGCCGAGGTGGGCTCCATGCAGTTCACCATAGGTGACTCTGAACTGCGTCTGTTCAACGCCTTCTCGCCCAACGGTGACGGTATAAACGATGTATATAAGATATATGTACGCTCCATCGTGAAACTGAACGTAGCCATCTACAACAGGTGGGGCCAGACCATAAAGACCATATCGGGCAAACTGGATGACATACTCCCGTCTGATGCCGAACCCGACAATGACGGGGGGTACCTGTTTGAGATATGGGACGGTACCTACCGCGGTGACGTGGTTAATGACGGAGTCTACTACATAAACGTCCAGGCCGTTGGTGCCGGAGGCCGTGTGTTTGACAAGAAGGCCGATATAAACGTACTCAAAGGACTGGGATTTGGGAATTGATTCATAATGGAGAAGTCTAAGATAACTGTAACAGGCGCCAGGTCCAATAACCTGAAGAACATAGATGTGGAGATACCGCACAAGTCGCTCACGGTGGTAACCGGACTGAGCGGAAGCGGTAAGTCGTCACTGGCATTTGACACTATCTATGCTGAGGGACAGCGCCGTTACATAGAGACTTTCTCGGCTTACGCACGCAATTTCCTGGGCAATCTGCAGCGTCCCGACGTGGACCGCATCACAGGTCTCAGCCCTGTCATATCAATAGAACAGAAGACCACCAACCGTAATCCGCGCTCAACTGTGGGTACGGTGACAGAGGTCTATGACTATCTGCGTCTGCTTTTTGCACGTGCAGGTGAGGCATTCTCATACAATACCGGCGAGAAGATGGTCAAGTTCACCGAGGAGCAGATAGTAAACCTGATAACCACCGATTATGACGGACAGCGCATCTATGTCCTGGCACCTCTGGTACGTAACCGTAAGGGTCATTACAAGGAACTGTTTGAGAGCATACGCCGCAAGGGATACATCAACGTGCGTGTGGACGGTGAGATGCGTGAGGTCAAGCCCGGCATGAAACTGGACCGTTACCGCAACCATGATATCGAGGTGGTGATTGAGAAACTTGTGGTGAATGAGAAATACCGTTCCCGTCTGACTGACAGCGTAGCATTGGCTATGAAGCAGGGTGACGGCATAATGATGGTGCTGTCCATGCCCAAGGAGACCATACCCGGCCGTGCGGAGCAGGGCGTACTCAAACATTACAGCAAGCGTCTGATGTGTCCTACTACAGGAATCTCATACCGCGAGCCCGCTCCGCACAACTTCTCGTTCAACTCACCGCAGGGATTCTGCCCCAAATGCAAGGGACTGGGATACATATCGGCCGTTGATGAAGACAAGGTCATTCCCGACCGTTCTCTTTCAGTCCGCAAGGGCGCCATAGCTCCGCTGGGACCGTTTAAGAACACACTTATATTCAGACAGATAACGGCACTGCTTGCCAAGTACGACTATACGCTTGATACGCCTATATCCGATATGACCAATGATGTGATCCAGGAACTGCTGGACGGCAGCGACGACCGCATCAAGGTGCAGATAACCGGAATCAACAGTGAGGCCGATGCCGTATTCATGGAGTACGAGGGCATATTCAAATATGTACGCTCACTCCAGCAGCAGACAGACCTGACTGCCGCCGAGCAGAAGTGGGCCGATCAGTTTGCGGTTACCCGTGTGTGTCCGGAGTGCGGCGGTGCGCGTCTTAATAAGGAGGCTCTGAACTTCCGTATTGACGGCAAGAACATATACGAGTTGGCATCGATGGATATCCAGGATCTCTATGAGTGGTGCTGTAATGTTGAGCCGCGCCTGAGTGAGCGCCAGCGTACCATTGCATCCGAGATTCTCAAGGAGATACGCACCCGCCTGGGATTCATGCTTGAGGTTGGTCTGGACTATCTGTCTCTGAACCGTCCGGCCGAGTCGCTCTCCGGTGGTGAGGAGCAGCGCATCCGTCTGGCTACGCAGATAGGTTCCAAACTGGTTAATGTGCTCTATATCCTTGACGAGCCCAGCATAGGACTCCATCAGCGTGATAATGTTCGCCTGATTGACTCTTTGAAGCAACTCCGTGATGCCGGCAACACCGTTCTTGTGGTGGAGCATGACCGTGATATGATGCTGGCTGCCGACTGGATAATAGACCTGGGACCGCGTGCCGGCCGAAAGGGTGGTGAGGTTGTGTTCCAAGGCACTGTTGATGATATGCTCAAGACCGAGACTCTGACTGCCGGATACCTGAACGGCAAGCTGGATACTTTTGAGGGTGTGTTGTCGGACCGCCGTGCCGGTAACGGACAGAGCATTGTGCTGCGCGGCTGCCGGGGCAATAACCTGAAGGGCATTGATGTGGAGTTCCCGCTGGGCAAACTCATCTGCGTGACGGGCGTATCGGGCAGCGGTAAGTCAACGCTGGTAAACGAAACCCTTCAGCCCATACTGTCACAGAAGTTCTACAGGTCCCTTAAAGAACCTCTGGCATATGACTCAATTGAGGGTATTGATTTGATAGACAAGGTGGTGGATGTGGACCAGTCGCCCATAGGCCGTTCTCCGCGTTCCAATCCTGCTACTTATACGGGCGTTTTCAGCGACATTCGCCAACTCTTTGTGGAGTTGCCTGAGTCCAAGATTCGCGCCTACAAGCCGGGCCGATTCTCATTCAATGTTTCAGGCGGACGATGCGAGGCTTGTGGCGGAAACGGCTACAAGACCATAGAGATGAATTTCCTGCCCGACGTGATGGTGCCCTGCGAGGTATGTCACGGAAAGCGTTACAACCGCGAGACACTGGAGGTTCGCTACAAGGGCAAATCCATAGCCGATATCCTGGACATGACCATCAATATGGCTGTGGAGTTCTTTGAGAACGTTCCCACCATACTGAATAAGATTAAGGTGCTGCAGGATGTGGGCCTGGGTTATCTCAAACTCGGTCAGCCCTCAACCACCATATCGGGCGGTGAGAGCCAGCGCGTGAAACTGGCCACCGAACTTGCCAAGCGCGATACCGGCAAGACCCTCTACATTCTGGACGAGCCTACCACAGGACTGCATTTTGAGGATATCCGCGTTCTGATGGGTGTGCTTAACCGCCTGGTTGACAAGGGCAACACGGTAATCGTGATTGAGCACAACATGGACGTAATCAAGCAGGCTGACTGGATCATTGACATCGGCCCCGAAGGCGGTCGCGGCGGCGGCATGATCGTTGCCCAGGGTACCCCTGAGCAGGTAGCTGCCTCCGGCAAAGGTTACACCTCCCGCTTCCTCGCAGAAGAACTCTCCCGCTAAAATGATACCATTGGGGCCTGACCCCTTTGGTATCATTTTGTGCTGTACCAGTTTTGGAGGATGTAGAAGGCTTTCTTTTTCTCGCCCTTGTCGGAGTAGAGGCCTTTGCGGTTGTAGTAGTCCTGGATGCCGTCCAGTACGCGGCGCGGTGAGCGGAAATCCTTCATGATCCAGGGGGTTGTGCCTACCAGACCCTCTATCTTGTCCAGCATGGCCAGGTTCTCTATGTAGAGGTTCTCCTGGAACTCCTCGGTCCAACGCTCGTTCTTATCACCATGCAGGCCGTATCGGGCGCCGCCTCCGAACTCGCTTACTATAACCGGTTTGTCATACGGGATTTCCCATTCCATCTTGGGCGCGTCATTGACATCCCTGTACC
>JAFXMB010000018.1 GCA_017530735.1 Bacteroidaceae bacterium
ATCCCGGTCATAAACAAGTGCGATATGCAGAGCGCCATGCCCGATGAGGTTGAGGATGAGATCATAGAGCTTATAGGCTGCAAGCGTGATGAGATTATCCGCGCATCGGCCCGCACCGGAATGGGTGTTGAGGAGATACTGAACGCAATCGTGGAGCGCGTGCCGCATCCCGTAGGTGATCCCGATGCTCCGCTGCAGGCTCTCATATTTGACTCTGTATTCAACTCATTCCGTGGAATAATAGCATATTTCAAAATAGAGAACGGTTGCATCCGCAAGGGTGACAAGGTAAAGTTCTTCAATACCGGTAAGGAGTATGATGCCGATGAAGTTGGCGTGCTCCGTATGGATATGGTGCCGCGCGACGTGATGACCACAGGTGATGTGGGTTACATCATATCGGGCATAAAGACATCGACCGAGGTCAAGGTGGGCGATACCATCACCCATGTGGCACGTCCCTGTGACAAAGCCATTGCAGGATTCGAGGAGTCTAAGCCGATGGTGTTTGCCGGCGTATATCCCATTGAGGCCGATGAGTTTGAGGACCTGCGTGCATCACTTGAGAAGTTGCAGCTGAACGATGCCTCACTGAGTTTCTTCCCCGAGTCATCGGCAGCGCTGGGATTCGGATTCCGCTGCGGATTCCTGGGTCTGCTGCATATGGAGATTGTACAGGAGCGTCTGGACCGTGAGTTTGACATGAGTGTGATCACCACCGTGCCCAACGTATCATACATGGTCTATGACAAGCAGGGTAACGCAACCGAGGTGCACAACCCGAGCGGTATGCCTGACCTTACTCTGATTGACCATATCGAGGAGCCTTATATTGACGCATCTATAATCACCACGACCGAGTATATCGGCCCCATCATGACTCTGTGCCTTGACAAGCGCGGAGAGCTGGTAAAGCAGCAGTTCATAGCCGGTAACCGTGTGGAGATTTACTTCAAGCTGCCTCTGGGTGAGATTGTGATTGACTTCTACGACAAACTCAAGAGCATATCAAAGGGTTACGCATCATTCGATTATCATCCCGCAGGATACCGTCCGTCAAAGCTTATCAAACTGGATATTCTGCTTAACGGTGAGCCTGTGGATGCACTTTCAACCCTTACTCACGTGGACAACGCCTATGACCTGGGCCGACGCATGTGCGAGAAACTCAAGGAACTCATACCGCGCCAGCAGTTTGATATAGCAATCCAGGCTGCCATCGGCTCCAAGATCATTGCACGCGAGACCATCAAGCAGGTTCGTAAGGATGTGACCGCAAAGTGCTACGGCGGTGACGTATCACGTAAGCGCAAACTTCTGGAAAAGCAGAAGAAGGGTAAGAAACGTATGAAACAAATCGGTAACGTGGAAGTCCCCCAGAAAGCCTTCCTCGCAGTACTGAAGTTAGACTAAAAAAGGTCGCTCAATCGAGCGACCTTTTTAATTACTCTTTCTGGTAGAGGAATCGTTTGATACTCTTCTTGGGAGTCTTCTCAAACTCCTCGTGGTAGATGCGTATCTGTGAGATCTTCTCGTAGGCAGGCAGGATGTTATTAAGCTCCTGGCGGTTCTGCTCCATGATATCGGCAATCTGCTCGTCGGTCATACCGGTCTTCATGGCCTCGTCAAAATCGGGATAAACCAGAGCGACAAGTTTGTCATTCTCGGATATTACCACTGACTCGTTGACCAGATTCATATTGTTCAGGTGATCCTCAATCTCCTCGGGGTAGATGTTCTGGCCCGAAGGTCCAAGAATCATGCTCTTGCTGCGGCCCTTGATGAATATGTTGCCCTCCTTGTCCATGATGCCAAGGTCGCCGGTATACATCCAGCCGTCCTTGTCGATGGTCTCCTCGGTCAACTTCTCGTTCTTGTAGTAACCCAGCATTACGTTGGGACCGCGGCAGATGATCTCGCCGGGAACGTTCTCGGGATCGGGGCTCAGGATCTTGACCTCCATGTTGGGTACGGGTTTGCCGCAAGAACCGGGAGCGAATGTCTTCTTGTCATCATAGGCGATGATAGGTGCGCACTCGGTTGCGCCGTAACCGACGGTATAGGGGAAGTGTATTGATGATACGAATCTCTCGACCTCCTGGTTGAAGGGAGCGCCGCCCAGGATTACCTCGTAGAAGTTGCCGCCGAATCCCTTTATCATCTCCTCGCAGACCTTCTTCTTGATCTGGTCGTTCAGGATGGGCACCTTGAGCAGGAGTTTCATGGAGGGAGTCTCCAGCTTGGGCAGTATGTTTTTCTTTATGATCTTCTCTATTACCAGAGGTACCGATACTATCAGTGTGGGCTTGATCTCGCCAAGAGCCTGGAATATGATCTTGGGGCTCGGCAGGCGGGTCAGGAAGTATACGTGGCAACCCATAAGGAACTCATGGAAGAACTCGAATGCGAATCCGTACATGTGGGCCATGGGGAGCATTGAGATTACCTTATCGCCGGCTTTCATCAGATATACGGCCTTTCTGGCGAACAGGTGGTTGCTTATGAGTGCGCGGTAGGGCAGCATTACACCCTTTGAGAATCCGGTTGAGCCCGATGTGTAGTTGATCATGGCCATATCGTCAAAACCGGCCTCGAAGTACTTGACATCGGCCTTGGTGAACTCCTTGGGATATTTGCGGCCGAAAAGCTCGTTCAGATGCTCGCGGGCATAGGTGAGTTTCTCGTTGCGTGAAATCACCAACTGATACTCATCGAGTGTGATGATACCCTCAACGTTTGGCATTGATGCCTCGTTCAGGTTCTCCCAGATCTGGTCTCCTGCAAAAAAGAGCTTGGTTTCGGAGTGGTTGATGATATGGTGAATGTTATCGGCCTTGAACTCATGCAGGATAGGAACTACAACAGCTCCGTAGGTGAGTGCTGCGATGCAGGCTGTACCCCAGTTTGAACTGTTCTTGCCGCAAAGTGCAATGCGGTCGCCGGGTTTGAGGCCGGCCTCTTCAAACAGTATGTGCAACTTGGCTACACGGCGGGCTACGTCGCGGTAGAGCAGGGTAGCGCCTTTATAGTCGGTGAACGCCTCCATGTCCCAGTTATTGGTTATGGAACCGGCTATGTAAGCATTCAGGTTCTTCTCGGTGAAGACGTTGTCGGATCTGTCGTAATGATCTATCATATAATGTGTTGTTATTTATTCAGATTGTAATTCCTCTCGCCGAATATGGAACTGCCTATGCGTACCATATTGCTTCCAGCCTCAATGGCCAGTTGGTAATCGCCGCTCATTCCGGCAGATATCGTATTGAAATCGGCACTCTGGGCGAAATACTTCTGCTTGTATGTGTCAAAGAGTTCCCTCAGACGGCCGAACTCACAACGGACCTGAGCCTCATCATCTGTATTGGTGGCCATTCCCATGACTCCGCCGATGGTGATGTTCTGCAGCTCTTTCCACTTGCCCTCGTCAAGCATCTGGGTGCACTCATCGGCCGAGAATCCGAACTTGGTCTCCTCGGAAGCAATGTGCAACTGAAGCAGGCATGTTATGTGACGGTTAAAGCGGGCGGCCTGACGGTCTATCTCAGCGAGTTTTTCATATGTATCCACTCCTTGTATGACCGATACGTACGGCGCCATCATCTTGATCTTGTTGCTCTGTACGTGGCCGATGAAATGCCACTCTATGTCCTTGGGCAGAACCTGGCTCTTGGCAGTCATCTCCTGCACCTTGTTCTCGCCGAATATGCGCTGACCGGCATCGTATGCCTCCTGCAACATCTCAACGGGATGGGTCTTGGATACTGCTACAAGCGTTACTCCTGCGGGGAGTGTGGCTTTGATTCTGTTCAGGTTCTCTTTGATCATATTCCTGTAAAGCGGTGCAAATTTACTCAGAGGCGGGCACTGCGTAATTTTTATTTGTCATTATTTAGCCTTGGGTGCACACTTTATATCAATGTGTGCACGTTTTAGCCCTTCCGCTACGGCATCAAGTTTTATGGTTCCCTTCTTCCCGTTGTTCTGCAGTACCACAAGACACTTTCCGTAGAATGCCTTGCGCTTGTCATCCTTGAAACGCTCCAGCGATATAGGACTGCCGTTGTCAACACCTGCTATGAAACCGTTGCCGCTGATTTCAAATTTAACCAGGTTGTCGGCATTGGGGCACAGGTTTCCGTCCTTGTCCAGTATCTCTACTGTTACAAAACTCAGGTCCGTGCCGTTGCTTTTAATGGTGCTGCGGTCCGGAGTGAGGCGTATCTGCGCGGGCTCGCCGGCGGTATGTATCTCCCGGCTGGCGGTCTCTACTCCGTCCTTGCGGGCCACGACCTTTACTGTACCGGGCTCAAAGGTCACGTTCCAGACTACATGCAGATGATTGGCATCCTTGGTGCGGGTGCCCTGTGACTTGCCGTTTATAAAGAGCTCAACCTCATCGGCATTGTTGTAGTAGCACCACATGTCAATCTGCTCTCCAGGCACCCAGTTCCAGTGGGGGAACAGGTGCAGCACGGGGGTATCGGTCCACTCTGACTGATAGAGGTAGTAGATGTCCTTGGGGAATCCGGCCAGGTCAACTATGCCAAAAAATGAACTGCGAGCGGGCCAGCCGTACGGTGTGGGCTCGCCTATGTAGTCAAATCCGGTCCAGATGTACTGTCCTGCCACAAAGGGCTGACTGTTAAGGAATATCAGGTTCTCCTCATGATGGCTGCCCCACGGGGTGGCCACGTTGTCATATGCAGAGCATGAGAATGTGGGGTTGAAGTAGGGGCGGTCCCAGCGCACCGGGCGCGTCATCATCTGCTCCGAAGGCATTTCATAGAATCCGCGTGTCATCAGGGCCGATACGCTCTCGGTTATGATGAACGGCTTGCCGGGGAAAAGACGAGGTACTGACGGTACGTTCTGGTTATGGTAGTTGTAGCCAATCACATCGATGGCACCGGAGCGGAAAAGGTGGTTGCCGGGGCTTGGCTCATTGCAACCGGCAGTTACCGGACGGGTGGGGTCAAGTTCCTTGATTATCTCTGCCAGGCGGGCGGTGATCAGTGAATTAACGCTCATTTCACCCTCCTTGGCCAACTGGTCCTCGCTGTGTCCCATGTTAAGTATAAGGTTGGCCTGTTCAAGGCTCAGGGTATCTGCCTTGGCATCGGACCACTGCTCCAGGACCTCGTTGCCTATGCTCCACAGCACTATGCTGGGGTGGTTGCGGTCACGTACCACCAGGTCGGTAAGGTCACGCTCATACCAATCGTCAAAGAACCGGGCATAGTCGCGGTCGGTCTTGCGGCGGCGCCACATGTCAAAAGCCTCGTCCATTACCAGGAATCCCATGCGGTCGCATAGGTCAAGCAGTATGGGTGAGGGCGGGTTGTGTGAGCAGCGTATTCCGTTGCAGCCCATCCCTTTGAGTATCTGGAGTTGGCGTTCTATGGCACGCTCGTTTGTTGCAGCGCCCAGACAGCCCAGATCGTGGTGGTTGCAGACTCCGTTTATGCGTACATGCTCACCGTTCAGGTAGAATCCGCTGTCGGCGCGGAATTCTATGGTGCGGATTCCGAACGGGGTTGTATATGTGTCAATGGTTTTTCCGTCCAGCCTTATCTCGGTAATCATGGTGTACATGTACGGGTCATCTGTACTCCACAGATGAGGGTCTGTCATGTATACATGCTGCTGTATGGTGTTCGTGCCGCTTGTGGCTATCAGATGGTCAGCCATCTGGGATACTCCCTTGCGGTTGGCATCGACTATGGTTGACCATACCGATATTTCAGTAGGATCGGAACTGTCATTCTCTATGGTGACGTCAATGTCCACGACCGTGTACTCATCATGTATTTTTGTGGTTATGTATGTACCCCATTGGGCTACATGTACCGGATTGGCCTTTACAATCCTCACGTCGCGGTATATGCCGCATCCGGAGTACCATCGGCTGTTGGGCTGGTCGGAGTTATCGACCTTTACAGCTATCACATTCTTTCCGCCCCAATTGATATAAGGTGTAAGGTCATAACTGAAAGATATATAACCGTAAGGTCGGGTGCCCAGCAGGTGTCCGTTAATCCAGACGCTGCTGTTCATATAGACGCCGTCAAACTCAATGCTTATAATCTGTCCCTTATCCTTCTTGTCAACCTTAAAGTTTTTGCGGTACCAGCCAATGCCGCCGGGTAGCGCACCTCCGCCTGTGCCGGATGGGTTGTGCTCGTCGAAATCACCCTCAATTGCCCAGTCATGGGGCAGGTCCAGGGTGCGCCAGCCGCTGTCGTTAAAACCGGGTGCGGCGGGGTTTTCATCGGCCCCGACATTAAGGCTGAATTTCCAGCCGTTGTTGAAGTTTTGGACTTCCCTTGCGCCAAGAGCGGTGGCGTAGAGCGTTAACAGGATAATAAGTAGTTGTTTTAGGCGTTCCATAAAGGCAAAGATAAACTGAAAATGCATATCTTCGCGTTCAGTTATGGAGAAGTTTCTGGCCAGACGACTGTACGGTAGGGACGAGGGCGTAAGAGGTGGCTCGCGCCCCGCTATTATTATAGCTACTACAGGCATTGCGGTGGGTCTGACCGTTATGATCCTTACTTTTGCCATCACCCGCGGATTCAAGAGTCAGATACGTGACAAGGTTATGGGATTCTCCCAGCATATCACCGTGACAAATTCACGCGTGGGAATGGGTGTGGTCGAGGATCCCGTCACATGCAACGATGCTGCCATGAACGCCCTGCTGGAGCAGGAACTGGTGGAGCGGGTGCAGCCATACATAAACAAACCCTGTATCATACGTACCGATGAGGCTTTTCACGGTTTTATGCTCAAGGGCATCGGCCCGGAGTATGACCGTACGTTCCTGAACCAATACATGTTGCGCGGCGGTTTCCCGCAGCCGCAGGACTCGGTGGGTAACAACTGGATTGTGCTTTCACGCAACATAGCCGATATGCTTGGGCTTGATGTGGGCTCCAGGGCCGATGTCTATTTCATGCAGAGTCAGGTGCGGATCCGCCGTCTGACGGTTACGGGTATCTATGAGACAGGTTTCATGGAGTATGACCGTATGTTCGGCATTTCGGAGTTACGGCTGCTGCAGCGTCTCAATGATTGGGAGTCTTATGAGTACAGCGGACTGGAGATAGGTCTGGTTGATGTGAACAAGGTGGAGGACGGATACTTCCAGGTTCGTGAGATCATAAATGACCTGGAGGACCTTACGGGCGAGGATTATCTGGTGCGTACGCTTTATGATACGCATTCGGGACTGTTCGCATGGCTTGAGGTCCTGGACCTGAACGTGTGGATTATCCTGGCTCTAATGCTTGGTATCGCAGGATTCACCATGATTTCCGGTCTGCTCATTATCATTTTTGAGCGTACGGCCACAATCGGTACGCTCAAGTCCATGGGCGCGTCCAACAAGACTGTCAGGAAGATTTTCCTGCGTCTGGCTTCATACATTATCCTTAAGGGAATGCTGATAGGTGATGCGGTTGGAATTACAATCTGTCTTATCCAGCACTGGTTCCATCTGTTCCCGCTTGATCCGGCCAACTACTATCTGGACAGCGTACCTATGCAATTGGGAGCAGGATGGCTCATCATTCTCAATGTCACCATGTTCCTGCTCTCCATGCTGATGATGCTGCTTCCCAGTGCAGTCATCTCAAGGATAGTACCATCCAAGTCTATCCGTTTTGAATAATCGGGATTATTCCTGTTTCTGTTCTGTCTGACCTGACAGACGTGAGTATTCCTCACGTGCTGCGGCCATATCGGCCATGAAATCGGCGCTGGTATGCATACGTGCCAGACATGCTGAGGCCAGCATTCTTGATGCATCCACATCACTCTGCCAGTGATATCCCAATATCACGCGGCTCTGTCCCCAATCGTAACCAAGCAGCAGTATGGCATCCTGTGCGGCGGGATTGATCTCGGCCAGGATAAGGGCCATTCCCCATCCGCGAACCGTATGGCCCGATGGGTATGAGCCTGTAGGATGCTCACGGTCCTCACTGGCAGGCAGTCCTGAGGGCTCGTTGTAATAATTGTAGGGTCTGGGGCGCATGTATGCTGCCTTGGGGCGTGTAGCACTTGCCTGGAAGGTGGGCACTGCACGGTTCAGCAGACGCATTATGGCAGGAGTGGTCTCGCGGGATATTTTCATTCCGAACGGCTCGCTGAAATAGACCGCCATCTCGGATGCGGTGTTGACGGCGTGGTTCTGAGCCTGTCTGAGCCTGAGAGTGTCAAGACGCTGTGCCTTGCCCCATTCATACTGTGAAACGTCATATGCGAACTGGGTTGAGTTGGTGTCAGGCGGTGCCGGCAGAAAGAGTACCGCATTGGGTAGGGAATCGGCACTGAAATAGGAGGTGGGGCGTCTGTATTGCGCCTGAACGCAGACTGAAATCAGTAAAATGGCAGCTGATACGACAAATGACTTTCTCATAATAGTTCTGTAGGTTAAGCAGTGCAAATATAACAACAAAAAAAATACCGGTGCCTTGTCAGGGACACCGGTATTTCAAAAGGTCGGGCGGACTTACTTGATAATCTTCTTTCTGCCCTTGATTATGATTCCGTTCTCAGCGTCGTCCTCAATCTTGCGACCCTGCAGGTCAAACATCATATCGTCTGAATCAGCATTGATTACAGAGATACCGGTTGTCTGTGAACCTACAGTGAGCTGGAGAGGATTGCTGGGTGTGCCGATGATATCGTCGTTCCTGTAGTCAACGCTCTGCTCTATGTTGTAGAACTGTCCGTTGATTACGGCTACGGCTCTCAGCTGGGCCTGCTTGTCACCGGGAACAGTCATGTAAACCATTCCGTTCTCATCAGTGAACTCAGCCTGACGGCACTGACCCTCAGCGAATATTCCGAGTTCAGCATTCTTGGCCGGCTGACCGTTATAGAGAACCTTGGCAATTACAACCATGTTGCCTGAGAACTCATGATAGTCAACAGGATCGAATGAAGACTGGACACCGGATGACCTTCCGGGTGCACGACGCGGTGAGGTAGTCACTGACGGATAACTGAACTGACGCTCAGCATCGGTGGTGCTCATTATCATGTAACCGTGTCCGGGCTCCAGAGTCTTGAGTGAACCGTTCCACTCAAAGTTGTCATAGTATGCAACTCCGCTCTGTCCCTTGATGATATCGCCGTTCTGAGGATTCATGCCGGCCAGAGCATCGGTAACGGATATTACCTGGCTGCCATAGTAACCAACCCAGTTCCAACCGCGAACGATTGTGATCTTCTGGTTCTCTGAACTGATGCGGCTTCCTATCAGGCTGAAGTCCTGATCGGCAGACATCTTGACTGAGTACATGCGGCTGTTGGAGAGTTCCTTCATCGAACCGGCCCAGATGCCGTTCTCATGCATGATGAATCCTTCCTGCTGACTCTGACCCTTAACCATTACCAGGTCATCGGCTACGCTGCCGAATACTGACTTGACGTTCATGTCATCAGACTTGACATAGAGTGAGAACCAGTTCCAGCCCTTCTTGAGTTCTGTGGTCTGCTCAATCCTGTCAACGGCGGTCAGAGTGGTGGGAGTATCATATCTGCCTATCAGGTCAAGAGCATTGAATTCTATTGACTCGCTGGACTCGACTATAGGATAGATTATTCCGGTTGATGCATCGTATGCTTTTATCTTTCCTTCTGCGGTATATCCCGTTGAGAATTCAACCTTAAGAGTCTCCGCATTCATCAGACGGCTTCTGTCTGCGATCACATATATATCCACGCCGTCTTCCGC
>JAFXMB010000139.1 GCA_017530735.1 Bacteroidaceae bacterium
ATGTCCGAAGACAGAAAACAGGAGGGCCTTTCCGCCCTTGGTCACAAGACCGCATATTCAACTGATTATAATCCCGATGTCCTGGAGGCATTTGAGAATCTCAATAAGGAGAATGACTACTGGGTGCGTTTTAACTGCCCCGAGTTTACTGCCCTTTGCCCAATTACCGGACAGCCCGATTTTGCCGAGATACGCATCAGTTATATCCCTGATGTAAAGATGGTTGAGAGCAAATCTCTCAAACTCTATCTGCACAGTTTCCGCAACCATGGCGGATTCCACGAGGACTGTGTGAACCGCATCATGAAGGACCTTATCAAACTGATGGATCCCAAGTACATAGAGGTGACCGGTTTCTTTGTTCCGCGCGGCGGCATATCAATCTATCCGTACGCCAACTACGGCCGTCCCGGCACCAAGTACGAGAAACTGGCCGAGCAGCGAATGGCTAGTCATGAGTGACGCAAAACGAAACGACCCCTTTGCGTCATGACTAAGACAGAATTTGTACTGAACTGGCTGGAGGAGCACGGGATAGAGTATCAGGTGCACTACCATCCGCCGTTGCCTACCATTGAGGAGGCATTGGCCTATTGGAAGAACATAGACTCAACGCACTGCAAGAATCTGTTTTTCCGCAACCATAAGGGCAACCGCCACTATATGGCCAGTTTTGAGTGCCATAAGAATCTGGATATTCACGGTCTGGAGCATATTGTAAGGCAGGGCAAACTGAGTTTTGCCAGTCCCGAGCGTATGGACCGATGCCTGGGAGTAGCCCCCGGATCAGTTTGCGCATACGGTCTGATAAACGACATGAATCTTGCGGAGCATCCCGCAATCATTTCGGCCGATGGCTCACGCGACTTTGGCTGGGTGAAGGAGGGTGTGAATCCCAAAGAGCTGTTTGACAACGGTCACCGCGTAAAGTACTTCCTGGATGCTGACCTCAAAACCGCAGAGCGCGTATCATTCCATCCCTGCGAGAATACCGCCAGCGTAGTGGTATCGAACGCAGGTTTCCTTCGCTTCCTTGAAATCTGGGGCGGCGAAGTTGAGTGGATCGAAGTAAATTGAGAATTGAAAATTGAGAATTGAGAATTGAGGGCTTCGCCCTTTATTGTTCGTTCAGATAATTCTTATACATTTTAGCGAGCTCGTCGGGAGTGACGCCAAGTGAGCGGGCGGTCTCAAAGAACTCGGCAGCCTGAGTGGAGATGAATGCTTCGCGGCGGCGCGCCAGAATGGTTGGGACGGCATCATCGGCCACAAAATAACCCAATCCGCGTTTCATGTCAAGGATACCCCAGGACTGTAGCGTATCATACGAACGCATCACCGTATTCAGGTTTACCTCAATCATCACGGCGTATTCCCTTACTGACGGAACTCTGGCGCCGGGAGCGTATGTCCCGGCCAGAATCTCATCGGATATGCGATCGGCAATCTGAAGATATATGCTTTGTCTCTCCTTGAATATCATGCTTTTGCGTTACGGCTTCGTTGGATGGAAGCGATAATGTTATAGATGAAGAAACCGGCAGTTAATATTGCCAGTGCGAGATAACGGATATTTTCGCCTTTTTCGTTCCTGATAAATACCGCGAGTACAAGTTGAACCAGATACACAAATGTAAAATCCGGACGATTACGGTTGAGGGCCGAATTGAATCCTATTCCCGTCACTATTGCAAGTGAGGAATAGAAAAAGAAAATTGCAGAATAATATGCCCATTGCGGTAGATCGGTGTCTGAAAATCCAAACGTGAATAACTCATTCAACCCTATCTGACATTGGCTTATTCCCATTGATTCAGAGAATGGGGTACTACTCCAAACCACATAATCCAATAAATAAACTGCAATGAAATACACAATAGTTCTCCAAACCAGGATTGCAATTATAAAGAACAGATATTTTTCAAAAGCCGATGCCGGAATCAGGTTCCATTGTGTGGCCTTATCTTCATTAAATGTTATTTTGAATGTCGGAACTGCCAGGAAAAATACAAATCCTATCTGATAGAATCTGATCATTATCCTTTTTGCTGTTTCATAGTCTACGATTGATAACAGTTGATCCATCATCATTATGGCCAAAATTAAGCCGATAGCAATGGCAAAGCCGTATACAAATGATTGTTTCCTCCTGTAGATGCCTGTTCCGAAAAGAGCCAGGAACCTGTTCATGCTGAATATATTGTTTCTTTCCATATCGGTTTAATTAAAAGAGTCTGTCAATTTTACTGTTGTCATCCAGGACTGCTTCAAACAACAGTTCATAATCTATCTCGCTGTCAATGCCGGATGTGTTAGGCAATATCATGCGGTTTCCGTAGGCCGATGACATTGAGTAAAGCGCGTTATTCTTATCGGTTTCCTTGTCGGATTCTACAAAAGAGAGTGCCCTTCCGGTTTCAATTACAGAGTGGTCAAAGACTGCTTTTTTGTTGTTCAGAATAATTATATGATCAAGCAGGGAACTTATCTCATTGATGTGATGTGTGGAAATGATCATCGTTTTGTCATCGGTCATATTGGAGGCGATAAGCTTGCGCAGCGTTCTCATTGAAGTGATATCCAGACCGTTAGTAGGTTCATCGAGAATTATATGAGATGCGTTCGATGCAAAGGCGTAGCTCAGGAATGCCATCTTTTTCTGCCCAAGAGACAGATTGTCTATGTACTCTCCATAATTCAGATGGAACATTTCAACACACTCGTTAAAGCAGTCCATACTGAAATCTGGATAAAACTGGGAGAGTTTTTTGGCATATCTGTCCACACGTATATGAATGAGGGGAGTAGTATCGGTTACAAAGAATATCCTGGAAAGGATACTCGGGTTGCCGTTTGACATAGGTTTGCCGTCTATGAATACTTTTTTGTGGGCGTTCTTCCAGATCAGACTGCTGATGCACTTCAATAATGTGGTCTTGCCGGCACCGTTGCGGCCTATCAGACCGTAGACTTTTCCCGGCTCGAATTTAAGGCTGATGTCGCGGAGAACAATCTCCGAGGTATCAAAATCGTCAGAGTGTTCAAATATCTGCAGCGCATTGCCGGGATTTGAATAACCCAAGGATAAATCTTTTACTTCAATCATTGTAAAGTACTGTTGGTTTTGAGTGTCTAATGGTGTCATATTAATCTATGACACTGCAAATGTAAAGCGGAATAAAATACCCTCCAAATTTTTCCGGAAAAAATTTTCAAATACCTAAATTTGCAGAGTTATGGATGAGGTGGAATTACTGTCGGCCGACCTGACTCACACGCTTAGTCTTCCCTTTGCGAACGGGGGCATACGGGCGGGATTTCCCAGCCCTGCGCAGGACTATCTGGAGGAGGCTCTTGATCTTAATCAGGAGCTGATAGCCAATCCTATGGCTACGTTCTACGGCCGTGTAAAGGGTGATTCCATGATCGATGCGGGTGTGGAGAGCGGCGATATTCTGGTGATAGACCGTTCCATTGAGCCCCAGAGCGGTGACATGATTGTGGGCTATCTGGACGGCGAGTTCACGCTCAAGTATGTGGACCTGTCGCTCAAGGATACCGGCGTAATCTGGCTGGTTCCCGCCAACAGCAGTTACCCGCGCATAAAGATTACTCCTGAACGTGATTTCAGGATATGGGGTGTAGTCAGTTACACCATTAAGAAAAGGATTAATCACATCTGATATTTTATTTGCGCCATGTACGCCATTATTGACTGTGACAACTGTTTTGTCAGTTGCGAACGCGTGTTCCGGCCTGACCTTGAGGGCAAGCCGGTCGTGGTGTTGAGCAATAATGACGGTTGTGTGGTGGCCCGCAGCAACGAGGCCAAAAAGTTGGGCATAAAGGAGGGTACCCCTTATTTCAAGTTGGCCGATGAGTTCCCGGGCGTAAAGATCGAGGCGCTCTCAACAAGGCTATCAGTGGTGCTGTTATCGTGGCTGCTTTGGCTTTCCTTTTCCTGCAGTATGATCCCAATGGCGGTGTGACGGTGTCTGCTCCCATCTTCCAGCAGTTCAATCCGTTCTACG
>JAFXMB010000140.1 GCA_017530735.1 Bacteroidaceae bacterium
ACCGCGGCGAGGGTATTCCATGGAAGGGCAACTACTCAAGTTGGCTGGAGCAGAAGTCGCAGCGTCTGGCCCTTGAGGAGAAGCAGGCTTCAAAGCGCCGCAAGACCCTGGAGCGTGAGTTGGAGTGGGTGCGTATGGCTCCCAAGGCCCGTCAGGCCAAGGGTAAGGCTCGTCTGAACTCTTACGACAAACTGATGAACGAGGACGTAAAGGCCAAGGAGGAGAAACTTGAGATCTTCATCCCCAACGGTCCGCGTCTTGGTAATAAGGTAATTGAGGCTCATAACGTTGCAAAGGCGTTCGGCGACAAACTGCTGTTTGATGACCTTAACTTCTCACTGCCGCCAAACGGCATTGTAGGCGTGATCGGTCCCAACGGTGCAGGTAAGACAACCCTGTTCCGTCTGATCATGGGTCTTGAGAAGGTCGATAAGGGCTCGTTCGAGATAGGTGAGACCGTCAAGATTGCGTATGTTGATCAGCAGCATAAGGATATCGACCCTGAAAAGAGTGTCTATCAGGTGGTTAGCGGCGGCAACGAGATTATCCGCATGGGTGGCCGTGACATCAACGCACGCGCCTATCTGGGCCGATTCAACTTTACCGGCGCTGACCAGGAGAAGAAGTGCGGCGTGCTCTCAGGCGGTGAGCGTAACCGTCTGCAGCTGGCTATGGCACTCAAGGAGGAGGGCAATGTGCTGCTGCTTGATGAGCCTACCAACGATATCGACGTAAACACCCTGCGTGCCCTTGAGGAAGGTCTGGATGACTTTGCAGGCTGCGCCGTAGTTGTAAGCCACGACCGCTGGTTCCTGGACCGTATCTGTACTCACATCCTGAGCTTTGAGGGTGACTCAAAGGTAGTCTTCTACGAGGGCTCGTACTCGGATTATGAAGACTACAAAATCAAGCAGCTTGGCTATCAGGAGCCGAAAAGAATACATTACCGCAAATTGCAGTAATGTATTCCCTCCGGTTCCTGATTTTCGACATCATTTTAGTTTGCTTTGCAAACGCGCTCCCTTCAGTCGCTTACCGGCTTCCAGCCGGGTCCTTCGGACTAACGGACAAAATGGAGATATAATTACATTTTTGAAATATGAAAAGGATATTATCACTTCTTGTATTGGTGCCGATGCTGGCGTGCAGCCAGAATGATCCGTTTGTGATAAGGACGACCAACGGTCCGGTTCGCGGATTTGACGAGGAAGGGACTATGGCGTTCAAGGGTATTCCGTATGCTCATGCGGAGCGTTGCATGCCGCCGGCTCCGGTGGCCAAGTGGGATACCATTCTGGATTGCACGGAGTGGGGACCCCAGTCGCTGCAGAGCGGTCGAATCCAACGCGGAAGCGCCGAGGATTGCTGCGTGCTAAACGTCTGGACTACCGACACCAAGGGCAAGAAACCGGTTATGTTCTGGTGCCACGGCGGCGGATTTGATTCCGGTACCAGCGCCTGGAATCCCGGTATGGGTCTGGCCAAGAAGGATGTGGTTGTGGTCAGCATCAACCACCGTCTCAATATCATAGGTTTCCTGGATCTGTCAGCTACGGGTGATCCCAAGTACAAGTACTCGGGCAACGTGGGCATGATGGATGCTGTGAAGGCACTGGAGTGGGTGCGTGACAACATCAGCAAGTTTGGCGGTGACCCCGACAACGTGACCATTTTCGGTGAGTCCGGAGGTGGCGGAAAGGTGGGTACGCTTATGTGCATGCCGTCAGCCAAGGGCCTGTACCACAAGGCAATAATAATGAGCGGCACCATCCTGAATGTCAACAACAAGGCTATGACCGAAGAGCTTGGTCTGGCAGTTCTGGATGAACTTGGCATTCCTCATAACGAGCCCGACCGCATCAAGGACGTACCTTATGATAAGTTATATCAGGCCGGCCAGCGCGCTCTCCAGGCAAGAGGTCTGGTGCGCACTCCCGGAACACCCATCATGTGGGGATTCGGCCCCGTGCCTGACGGCGAAGTCCTGCTTCAGCAGCCATTCCAGCCCGGATTTGCAGAGATATCAAGTGAGATTCCGCTCATAATAGGTTCTACATTCAACGAACTTCAGCGCGGTCAGTACAACCGCCCCATGACATTGGATGAAGCCAAGGACGCGGTACGCGCCACTTTCGGTGATGAGACCGATGCCTATGCCGATGCGCTTGCCAAGGCATGGCCCGATTACATTCCGCAGGACCTGCCGTCAATTGACAACCTGTTCCGCGCTAAGACGGTGATTACGGCTGATGCGGCATCGGCCTCAAAGAAGGCTCCGGTGTACAATTATATGTTTACCTGGAAATCGCCCAGTACGCATGTATCGGCCCATGGAGCTGAACTCAATTTCTGCTTCAACACTCTGCATCTGGCGGGCCGCGATCTGCCTAATCCATCGGCATCGGACCTTCAGCTGGCAGACCGCATGGCGCAGTCGTGGGCTAACTTTGCGCACACCGCAAATCCTAACGTGGAGGGTCTGCCGGAGTGGCATCCGTACACTCAGCAGAACGGCGAGTGCTATATGTTCGGACCCGAAATTGAGATCAGGCATAACTTTGACCGTGAGCTTCAGGAGATAATCAACAGACACTGTTTCAGGAAGCTTGATGAGTTCCGCGCAACAGGCTCACTAAAATAATTAGTTAAACTTGCGGTTTTGTTATTTTTGTTTCCTATCTTTGGGCTGACTAAAGATAGTCCACTGTCGTATTATCCAATTAACCGCTTGTATATGAGAAAGAATCCTTTGTTTTTGTGCGCGCTGTCGTTCCTGACAGTCCTGTCCGCTTGTAAAACAGACGGCGTTGAATACATTGATGAGAGTTACATTGAAGAGTTCGGAGATCTCACTGAGATTGCATATGACTTCAAGATCCATCCCCTTAAGTCGGACGCTCCGCTGGAGGGAATAGGCGGTATCAAGAGTTGGGGCAACGTGATGCTTGCCAGAACCAACAACAGCCGTAAGATCCTGCGTTTTGACAATTACCAACTGACTTCAGTCCTTGACAGACTGGGCGGCGGTCCGGGTGAGTATTATTTCATTGAGGACTTCAGTTATGATGAGGTAAACAACTCCATTTACATTGAGAATGACACCAATCTTGTGACTTATGATGCCACGACCCTGGAGTTCAAGGGCAAGCAGGGTGTCAACATCCAGATTCAGAACATCCTGAATGTAGGAGACAAGATGCTCTACTTTGGCTATTATACGGATGAAGTACGCAATGCGTATTTGCAAGATACCATCGTAGTACCCAGAGAGTCCATGATTCTTGTTGACAGGGATGAGCGTGACCTCAGGAAGGGAAAGGTCCTGTTCAGGGAATCATCGCTGACAAGGTCTTCCTTTGGCTGGCCGGAACTTTTCTATGTCAATCCCAAGAACTATTCAACCTGCCTTCCGGGTCTGATTAATACAATCGTATCATTCAATGACGGAGAAATGAAGGAGCTATACCGCTTCAAACTTGGAAGTGAACCGGTACCGGAATATTATGAGGAACTTCTCAATGTGGATACGGTTAGCTTGGAGAATTATCGTAACATCACCGAGCGTATGTCAGCTCTCAGAGGATTAGGTCCCTATATCAGACAGACTTATAATATTATGGTCGATGAGGGTACCATCAGTTTCAGGGTGGATTACAACTGGCCTTACCTGATACTCAACTCTCCGAGCAGATACCTGTACTTTGTACGTAAGAACAATAAGACCAAGGTTTACCAGCATCTGCGCATACCGGGCCTGTCAATGGATGTCGATCCCACCGGCGCCAACGGCAATCACCAGATAGCGATCATTGAGAATCTTGGAGACCTGGCTATCGATGACAGCCAGCCCATGTCACCTCTTGCAGAGCAGATCTTAGAGGAACTCAAGAAACAGAACGACGACAACCCAGTATTACTGGAGTTCCGCTTCAAATAAAAAACTTTCTGAACTCGGCTTCAAAATTAGGTGTGAGGATGCCCTTTCCCAGGGCATCCTTTATTTCTTGCATTGTCCAGAACCGGCCGCCGTCCAATTCATCCTTGCTGGGGTTCACGGGACCGTCAAAAACGGTCTTGAATACGTTGACCAGTTCTTTCTCCACGTTGCTCTCAAATACGTAGTGGCCCATAGGAGTGGGGTTGGGAACGCTTATTCCCAGTTCCTCCATCACCTCACGCTGAAAGGCCTGCTCTACGGTTTCGCCGTATGATACGTGTCCGCCTACCGCGGTGTCCCACTTGCCGGGCTGGATGGGTTTCCAGTCGGGGCGGCGCTGCAGGTAGAGTTCGCCTTTGGAGTTGAAAAGGTGCAGGTGCACTACGGGGTGCAGCACCTTACGGCCGTCATGGGCCTCGCCGCGCAGAATCTTGCCCAGCACGCGGCCATCCTCATCGACAATGGGGAAGAGTTCGTTATTGTTGTCAGCGTTCATTCTTGTCGGCATCCTGAAGTACGGGGAACTTGGCGCGGAAACGGGCCAGCTGCTCCATATCCAGCTCGGCGCAGAGCATCTGCGGTTTTTCATCGGTCTGGATGAGAGTCTCTCCGTACGGGGTTATTATTGCGCTGTGACCGGGATAGAAACCAAAGTCATCGGCTCCGGCGCGGTTCACGCCTATGGCATAGCACTGGTTCTCGATGGCGCGGGCTCTTATTAACGTGTCCCAGGCCAGTATGCGTTTTTCGGGCCAGTTGGCGGGGTAGAAGACTGCGTCGTAATCGTCGTGATTGCGCGAGAATGTGGGGAACCTCAGGTCGTAGCATATGAGCAGCAATATCCTTAGTCCGCGGAATTCTATCACCACGCGGTCATCGCCCGGGGTATAGTTCTGGGCCTCGCCGGAGTAGCTGAACAGATGATGCTTGTCGTAAAAAGCAGTTGTTCCGTCAGGCTTGGCAAAGATCAGGCGGTTGTAGGTGCAGCCGTTTTCCTTAATGGGAAGCGATCCGCAGACGGCGGCGTTGAGGTAGGACGCTTTCTGGACCATCCAGTCCACAATCTGTCCGTCCATGGTCTGCACAACACTTGACGGATCAATGTACTGTCCGGTTGCGAACATCTCGGGCAGGACGTAGATATCGGCCCCGCAGCCCTGTCCGATAAGACGGTCCAGATCTGCCAGACTGCTCCCTGGGTCACCCTGAACGGGCTCGTTCTGTACTAATGCAATCTTCATTCAAAATGGATTTGAGTGCAAAATTAATATTTTATACCTTTGCGACCCGAAAAACA
>JAFXMB010000141.1 GCA_017530735.1 Bacteroidaceae bacterium
CCAGGACAACACCGCCGAGTACAAAGGCCAGGACAAGGTTGCCGTAAAGGCCTCCATGCAGCAGATTGTGCTTTCTATGGGTGGCAAACTGGAATAATTCACTTTCAATTTATAAAAAGGAAAAATGAAAAAGATTAAACTTTTTGGCCTTATAGCCATTTCAATGTTCGCATTCGCATCATGCGACCTCGTAGAAGATGTCAAGGACGCCATTGATGAAATCCAGGACGATCAGGATCCTGCGTATACTGAGTCTGAGAACGGTCTGGAGATATCGGTCTCCTACAAACGCTCAGGAATTGGCATTTATCACATTGCTCAGTTTGCGGTAAACGGAGGGGACACCATCTGCACCTCATTCGTGACAAAGACCACATATTTCAGCGAAGCCCTTGCAAAAGAGGCTTACGATCATGCAATCAAGGATCTGGACGAGAAGGAGAAGGCACGCTTTACACTTGATGGTAAAGAGCTGACAGTCAACCATCCCGACAATATCGGCCTCAAGAAAGCAACTATAAGGTTCGGCCTCAAGACAGTATATGAAGGCTACAAGAAGGGCGGCGAGATTATTGAGGACATAGAAATCCCGACCGATGGTGATGGTGACGGCGGCCAGGTAGGACCTTCCACACTCGACAAGTTCAATGCCCAATACAACGAGTCAGAGGACGGGCTCCAACTCACCTTGAGTTATTACGATTTCACCCAGAGTATCGCCAGAGTTCGTGAAGCAACTTTTATGACTGATGGTACTGACACTCTCTGCGTCACTTATGCATTTACTGATACATATGCCAGAGAGGATATTGCCCAGTATGAGTTTGAGCAGCACTACATAAACTATGAGCAGGAGTATCGTTATGAAATCAACGGAGCCGTAATCACACACGTTGAACCCGATTACGTCAGAACTCCCAAGGCACGTATCAAGCAGCAGATGCTCTATGATTACAACACCATGAATGAAATGGATGCTATGTAATTGAAACTTTGATTTACATGGGCGATTAACCGGAAAAACAATCACCCGATAAAAAATCTGCGTCACAACCGCCGGCTCATACCGGTAATTGTGACGCAGATTCTTTTTGTCCGTATCTCCTTATTTGATGAAATTTGAGATATTGAATGTTCCGGTCATAGGCTGAATCTCTATCTTTCTGACGCAAAGGGGTCGTTTCCCTTTGCGTCACTTTTTTATTTGCGGATCAGGATGCAGGCTCCGCCACCGGGTGCCAGATCTATTGTCAGGGCCGATTTGCGATTAACCGATACGGGATCTTGCGTTTTTAAGGTCTCGCGGTTGGTGCGGTAGTGGGTGTCTTCGGCGTCTGTGGTAATTGTTGCCGTGAATTTGCCCTTGCCAAGGAAATTGAGGGGGATGCTCAGCGAACGGGCATCCTCATTTGTTGCGGCGCCTATGAGCCAGTCGCCGTCCTTGTTCTGACGCGCCATCACGATATACTCACCAATCTCGCCGGCCAGCGTGATGCTCTCCTGCCAAGGCTGCTTCTCGGCACTGAGGAACTCCAGCAGCGTGGGATACTTCTGATAATACTCGGGGATATCGGGAATTACGGTTGCTCCAGACCATGTAATCAGCGTGCGCGCAATCTCACCCGTTACCGTTGTGGGCACTTCCTGATTGTTATCCTTACGGGTTGTTCGGCCCTGATGCAGTTCCAGGAAACCGTTGTTCTGGTCAATCGGACCAGCCACCATATTGACAAAGGCCGATGTCACAAAAGTCTTGGGCTGGAATATCTGACGGCCGTCCAGCTGAGCCTTGCAGTACTCGCGGGTTACGGCGTTGGGCCAGGTGCGCATCTGGCCGAACGGATGCACGGGGTAATCGTGATAATCAACCATCAGATGATGCTTGGCGCAGAGACGGGTAATCTCCTGTGTCTTGCGGTTCTTCTCCTGCGGATTGCCGTTCATAAAGCCGTACTTTACGCCACTTGCACCCCACTCCTCATACTGCGCCAGAGTCTCCTCGATGGGATAGTTGGTGCCGGCCACATCGTTCAGGTAAAGCCACACGCCCACTCCCTTGTCCTTTCCGTATTTTATTATGCGCTGAACATCGCGCGCCTTATCACCCTTGGTGGGGTCCGAGTCCTTCTCAAACTCGGGGCCGTACCAGTTGGCATCGAGCACCAGACCCTGGAAACCCTGCTCTGCCGCAAAGTCAATCATGCGCACCCAAGAGTCGTAGTTCATGCCGTAGTGATAACCCTCCCAGACTGCGCCGTCAATACGCCAGTCCCAAAGGTACACGCCCGGCTTTACCCAACTGTAATCGCCGAACGGCTCGGGATTAAGCAGCTCAATCAGATGTGAATCCACCAGATCACCGGGAGTGCGGCCCACCATCAGCACACGCCACGCACCCACGTACTCGCCCTTAAAGTCCGATATCTTCTCCGGAATAACGCTCATACGGGTCTTTCCGGCCTCTGAGCGCAGACGCATCGGCCATCCGTCGGGGCTCAGGTTTGCCTCATGTAACGCAAGGTATAGGTCATCGGCCGCCTTTATCGTCATAAGGGGCAGACGCTCGCCGCTGGCATCGGACAACTTCTCGGGGCCGATGTTGTGACGCTCGCCGTTGTAGTACCAGGCGGTGAAATCGTCGCTGAAGTTGAAATCGGTGTACTCGTACATATTGTTTTCAAGCGCGCTCATGCGGAATGCCACGCCCTCGTTGTACACGCGGACGTCCAACGCCAGGAAGCCGATTGATGCGGTGGGGATGTTGACCGACCAGAAGTTGAACACATCCTTCACCTGGGCGCGCTTGCCCCAGACCGGTGTCCAGATGTCCTTGGATTTGTAGACCTTGGGGGCCTCAATTATATCCACCACCTGACAGTTGTACTGCGGATCCAAGGTGTAGCCCATATTGGACCAGTCGATGACGTCTTTTCCATCGACCGATACCTTATACATGAGGCTGTTCATGAAACCCACCGTCACGCTGAAACATATCTTCTTGTCGGGAGATTTGATCTGGTAGATCTTGTTCTGAGCACTGATCTGGCAAAGGAATGTTGAAACGGCAAACGCTGCCAGCAAAAGGATTCTTTTCATTGTTGCAAATTGGTTAATCGGCTTCAAAGATAGTAAAAACGACGCAAAGGGGTCGTTTAACTTTGCGTCACTTTTGCGACGCAAAGGGGTCGTTTAACTTTGCGTCACTTTTGTGTAATTTTGCAGGCTGATATGAAGATTGAACTCTCGGGAACTTACGGATACCGCAGAATGATTCGCTCATCGCTGCCTTCCATACTCATGATGCTGGCCACATCGGTCTACAGCATCGTGGACGGCCTGTTTGTATCCAACTTTACCGGAACCACCCCGTTTGCGGCGCTCAACCTCATCTGGCCGGCCATTATGATTACCGGCGCCATCGGCCTTATGTTCGGGACAGGCGGCAGCGCTTATGTGGCCATGATTCTGGGCCAGGGCGACCGGGAGCGCGCCTGCCGGGCATTCACTATGGTGGTCAGGACGCTGTTTGTGGTGGGTGTGGCGGCAACCGTGCTGTTCTACATTTTCATAAGACCTATTTGCACTCTGTTAGGGGCCGATGGGCAGATGCTGGAATACAGCGTCCATTACGGGCGTATCGTGCTGCTGGTCATGCCGTTATATATGATACAGATGGCCTTCCACTCGCTCTATATGACGGCCGAAATCCCGCAGATGGGCACGCGGCTGAGCATAATAAGCGGCGTCACCAACATTGTGCTCGATGCGCTGCTGATTGTTGTGCTGGACTGGGGGCTCACGGGCGCGGCAATCGCAACCGCCGCCGGAATGGCTGTGGGCGGCATCTATCCGCTGTACTATTTTTCATCGCGCCGTAACACCACGCATCTGCGGTTTGTGCGCACCCGGACCAACGGGCGGAGCATACTGCAGGTCTGCACCAACGGGTTGTCGGAGTACGTGGGCAACATTTCTTTGAGTGTGGTCAGCATGTGCTACAACCTGCAACTGATGCGCCTGATTGGCGAGGATGGCGTTGCGGTTTACGGCATACTTATGTATATAGGGTTTGTGTATGCATCGGTCTTTATAGGGTTCAACCTGGCAATCGCGCCGGTAATCAGTTACAATTACGGGGCGCAGAACCACGATGAACTAAAGCGGCTGCTGCGTAAAAGCCTGATACTGCTGTTCGTAGCTGGCTCCATACTCACTTTGCTATCGGAGGTGCTGAGCGATCCCATGGCGGGGATATTTGTTGGGTATGACGTTGAGCTTAAGGCACTTACAGCACACGCCATACGTCTTTACATGCTCAGTTTCATGATCTGCGGCATCAACATGTTTGTATCGGCTTACTTCACAGCGCTCAACAACGGGCTGGTGTCGGCGCTGGCGGCGTTTGCGCGCACGCTGGTATTTGAGCTTGGAGCGGTGTTCGTGCTGCCCCTGTTCCTGGGCCTTGACGGCGTCTGGCTGGCGGTTGACCTGGCCGATGTCCTGGCCCTCATCATGTCCGCTATCCTCCTTACCGCCGCAAAGGGGTCGTTTAAGAATGCGTCGTTTTGACGCAAAGGGGTCGTTTAACTTTGCGTCACTTTTGAACTTGACGCAAAGGGGTCGTTTAACTTTGCGTCACTTTTTCACAAAGAGGATGGCGGCAGTGAGCAGCGCCGGGCCCAGACCGCTGTAGAAAGATGCAGTGAATGCTACAGGCACGCCTATCATCTTAAGTGCCATGCCCAGGCACATCATGAAAATCACAATCACCCATCCGCGCACAGGAAATGTCTTTAAGGCCGATGTGCGCTCCGGTTGCTCCTGAATAAACCTGCAATATTTGCCTACAATATGCCTGAACATGAATATGAATCCCGTCAGGACCAGAGCGGTAATGAGCAAAAGCCACCACAGTTGTGACTTATCGGCCGCAAAATTACACATTTGTCCCAATCCGCGCAGTCAGCAAAAATGAGTATATTTGTGACGCAAAGGGGTCGTTTCGTTTTGCGTCACTTGACGCATTGGGGTCGTTTAACTTTGCGTCATTTTTAACACAAAAGAAAAGGAAATGAAGAAAATGAACATCCCACTGATGGCCGCGCTGCTGGCGCTCTCCATCATAGTGTGCCCCATTCTGTATTTTACCATCGGCCCCGAACTGGACAGCGCGCAGGTTGAAGTGATCAGAATCCTGCTGATCATAGCCGGCTGCAGCGCCGCATTCTGCTTTATCGTGGGCGAGCTGACCGGCAACAACAGCCAGATGGACAAGCTCTGGAGCCTGCTGCCCATAGCCTACACCTGGGTGATTGCAGCCAAAGGCGGAATGAGCGCCAGACTCGTGGTGATGGCCTTCCTGGCAACCCTGTGGGGCATCAGACTCACCTTCAACTTTGCCCGCAAGGGGGCCTACAAACTCAAGTTCTGGGAGGGCGTCGAGGATTACCGATGGGCCGTTCTTCGCTCCGGACCGGCATTCAGCAAACGCTGGAAATGGACGCTGTTTGACCTGGGATTCATCTCCATCTACCAGAACGCGCTGGTGCTCATGACCACACTCCCCGCGCTTGTGTCAATGAGGTCCGATGCCCCATTCGGCCCGATAGACTGGATTGCAGCCGTTCTGATGCTGGGATTCATCATCTGGGAGACAGTGGCCGATGAGCAGCAATGGGCGTTCCAGACCCGCAAGTGGGCCATGATAAATCAGGGGAAGACGCTCTCTGAATTGCCTGCACCCTATAATAAAGGATTCAACACAAACGGCCTCTGGGGCCGCAGCAGACATCCCAATTATCTTGCCGAGCAGAGCATCTGGGTATGTTTTTACATATTCTCAATCGGCGCGGGCATCGGCATAATCAACTGGAGCGTGATAGGCGCGCTCCTGCTCATAGTGATGTTCCAGGGCAGCTCAGCGCTGGCCGAAGAGATTAGCGGCGGCAAATATCCCGAGTACTCTTTGTACTGCCAGACCGTTCCCCGCTTCTTTCCCCGCCGCAAAGGGGTCGTTTAACAATGCGTCGTTTTGACGCAAAGGGGTCGTTTCGTTTTGCGTCACTTTTGAGCTTATGGAGGTAACCAATCTGCTAGACATTCATACGCGCAGGGAATTGTATCGGTGGTATGAGAAGAATCACGACAAAGTGAGTGATTTCTGGCTTCGCATAAACCGGGCCGAGGCCGATTGCCCCGGTGTGGTCCGATACGTGGATGCCGTCGAGGTGGCGCTCTGTTTTGGCTGGATTGACAGCACCATGAAGCGGATCGATGACGGCAAACCCATACAGCATTTCACCCCGCGCCGCAAGCGCAGCAACTGGTGCGAGCAGAATCTGGAGCGCTGCAGGAGGCTTGTTCGGCTTGGAGAAATGACCCCCGCCGGACTGGCTGTAGCACCTGATTTGGACCCCGCGCTGTTTGTCTTTGAAGACTGGTTGATCAAAGCCATCATGGCCGATAAGCAAGCGTGGATGTATTGGCAGTCATTCCCCGAAACCTACAAACGCATAAAAGCCGACCGGATCCAGCACTATCAGCACACCAACCGCCCCGAGTACGCGCAACATACTCTGGAAAAACTGATCCAAGACACCCACAACGGCAAACTCCAGTCCGGCTGGAATGATTTTGGCCGGTTAAAGTGACGCAAAGGGGTCGTTTAAGAATGCGTCAAATGACGCAAAACGAAACGACCCCTTTGCGTCAGTTTTCACTTTTCCTCCCAAATCTGCGAATTAATTGGGATTAATGCTTACATTTGCAACAACAGAATTGTTTGCATATGTTTTATTTAATACCTAATAAAAATGACCAGGAAATACCGAACATCCAGCGCCACCGGCGTGTATCATGTAATGATACGAGGAAACAACAAGCAAGACATTTTTGAAAGCAACGAAGATTACCTCAGGTTTCTAACCATCCTACAGCAAAAGTACTATCCCCAAGATAATGAGCACGATCCGTTACCGCCATGCTGCGTATTATATTCATATTGCCTGATGTCCAACCACGTCCATCTGCTCATTCAGGAAAAGGAGGAGTGCTTATCGGACATGATAAAAGGCATCACGATATCGTACGCACAATACTACAACCTCAAGTACGGCCACACGGGGCACCTTTTTCAGGGCCGATTCCGCAGCGAGCCGGTCAATGACTTGATCTATTTCCAGACTCTGATCCGATACATACACCAGAACCCTATCGCCGGCGGGCTTGTAAAAAGGGCCGAAGATTACGAATGGAGCAGCTGGCGGGAATTCCTTAACAAATTTTGCTACATCAAGTTATGCCCAATCGGCCAAATACTGTCCCGAGTTCCCTTGCAGACGCTGAAAGAGTTGGTCGATGAGCCGATGCCCAAGGCTCAGCGGATTCTGGATATCAACAACGAGTCGCCATTCAGGCTGAGCGATGAAATAGTACGCGATTTCATACTTTTTGACTGCGGCGTGGAGCACATCAAGGACATTCAGTCCTACTCCAAGCCACAAAAGGCGGCCATTCTGGAGAAAATACATGCTTTTGGCGCCAGCAACCGGCAGATTGCCCGCATAACCGGCATCAGCGAAAGCCTCATCCGCCGCATCCTCAAAAAGTGACGCAAAGGGGTCGTTTCGTTTTGCGTCATTTTTCTTACCTTTGGGAGTGGCAAAAGACAAAACGATGGTTGCACTAATAACAGGAGGCAGTTCCGGCATGGGGCTGGAATATGCGCGCCAACTTGCAGAAAAGGGCTACGATCTCATCCTGGTAAGTAACCGGCAGGATGAACTGGGCAGTGCGGCCCAATCATTGTCAAATCAGTTCCACGTCAGCGTCAGAGGCCGATTCCAGGACCTTGCGCTCCCCTTATCGGCCGATGAACTATACGATTGGTGCAAGCGGGAGGGCGTTTTGCCCGATATCCTGATCAACAACGCCGGAATGTTCTTTTTCAAGGAGTTGGAGGCGGCCGATATGGATCGCGTGCAGGCAATGGTGAATCTGCATGTGTGCACTGTAACCCGCCTGTGCCTGCTTTTTGGAATGGCCATGAAGGAACGCGGCAGCGGGCACATTCTGATAGTATCGTCCATGACGGCACGGATCCCAGCGCCAGGCATCACAATTTATTCAGCTACAAAGGCTTATCTCAAGAGTTTCGGCCGGTCCCTATCCTATGAATTAGGAGCATATGGTGTTGGAGTAACCACAGTCTGCCCGGCCGCAATTGCAACTCCGCTGTATAGAATGAGCACCCGAATGATGAATTGGGGCTTGAAAACAGGGCTGGTTCACACCCCAAAGTGGCTGGTAAGACGTGCTCTTAGGGCAATGTTCAGGCATCGGCGGGTAATAAGTCCATCCCTTATGAATCTGTGGCTGCCGGGAATAATTGCCCTACTCCCCGGTTTCCTGGTATCGGCCATTTGGAGAAAAATCAAAGAGTGACGCAAAGGGGTCGTTTAACAATGCGTCAAATGACGCAAAACGAAACGACCCCTTTGCGTCACTTTGAGAAACCAATACTCTGCGAAGGGAGGATGTAGTCCGATTCTATGTAAATGTCGGAGCCTGCTGCGGGAATCTCAATCCGGAGTTCCTGACCGGGCAGCAGACCTTTCAAAGATGTTTCGGAGCGGACGCCACCCACTGCAAAATATGCATCCCGATACAGAGGCGCCACACCTTCATTGCACACCAGCAGACGCGTTGTCTGACCATTTGTCTGACACTGTTTTACCACAAACCGGTAACCCGTCGCCATAGAACCGGCGCGGAACAGTTCAGGAGTTGCCACACCCCCGTGAGGAGCATCATTGGCAATCATAAATGTAATATGGTATTTGGCCGACTGCTCCGCCCAGGTATGCCCGTACATGCCGGCAGGGTTCAAAAAGTTACGCTGGTCATTATCCGAATAATAGCTAATCTCGCCGCCGCAAACACCTGTCTGCCAACGAGTTCCGCGTCCTATTTTATTCCAGCACTGTTCATTGTAACCGTCGCCCGAACCAATCTCGTGGTTCTTGTGCATGAAAGAGTCGTCAAACAATCCAAATTGCAAAGCCATCAGTTGTGCATCGGTCGTAACAGGAGAATGACCGGCCGATGAAGCATCGATCGAAACAGCCCACGGAATGTCGCACATCACGGTGTCCAGATGCTCAAAAAACCGTTTCTGGAACTCCATGGACGGGAAATTGTGCCCCAGATTATATGTGGAGCCATAGATATGATACTCAGCCCAATGGCCGAACCCCACCTCAACGAACGCCAGGCGCGGATCCTTAGCGTATCGCTGTGCAAAATCAGCATAGAACTGCAAGGTAAAACGCTGCAGCTCGGCATTGCTCCAATCGGCATACCAGGTGGGTCCGTCGCCGCCCGGGTTGGCGGCGTAAGTCTCCTTATAATCAGGCTGTTGCTTGATGTACTGCGGAACTGCAGTCGTGCCCTTGTTGCCGTCCACATCCCTACCCGACGGATACTCGTATCGGAACCTTGCAATAAGCTGATGCCCGCGTCCGGCCACATCGGCCAAAAGGTTCTCAAACCAGCTCCAGTCATACAGGATCGTTCCGTCATCGGCCCGACCGGTCACCACCTTGCAGGGCAGGCAGTACGAGAACTCCAACTGAATGGTCTTCCCGTACTGCGCGTTACGGTTGCGGGCCTCATCGGGCCAGAGCACCAGGCCGGTCATGGGCTGCACGCCTGTATCCTGCGGCTGCAGTACCACATCACGCCATCCGATTTCGGTCTGCGAGCATGCGCACATGCACGTCGCGCAAAAAGCCAATGTCAGAAAAATCCTTCTCATCAATCCTGTTTTGAAGCAAAGGTAATAAAAGTGACGCAAACGCCCCCTTTGCGTCACCTTGCATCAAATGCGCGGTTTCTGGGCAAGGGTGATGAACAAGGAGAGGATGTAAATCAGTGTGCCGATGACAGCGACGCTGAATACCGGGAGCAACCCCTGGGCAAAGAACGCGTTGGTGCCGTCATAGTAATCGGGAACGCCAAGCCTCTGACAGCAGTCACACAACTGCACAGAGC
>JAFXMB010000142.1 GCA_017530735.1 Bacteroidaceae bacterium
GGCTATGCGTGAGATGATCCTTGCTGAGAACAAGGAGGGCCATGAGAAGGCTCTTGCCAAGCTGCTCCCCTACCAAACCAAGGACTTCTACGGAATCCTGAAGGCTATGGACGGACTGCCCGTGAACATCCGTCTGCTCGATCCTCCCTTGCATGAGTTCGTACCTCATGACAGAAAGGGTCAGCAGGAGATGGCCGATGCAATGGGCGTAACTCTGGAGCAGATCAAGGCTCGCGTTGAGTCTCTGTCAGAGAACAACCCGATGCTGGGTCACCGCGGTTGCCGTCTGGGTAACACCTATCCTGAGATCACCGAGATGCAGACCAAGGCAATCATCGGCGCTGCCATCCAGCTGCGCAAGGAGGGCCTGAACCCGCAGCCCGAGATCATGGTTCCGCTGGTAGGTAAGCACTACGAGTTTGAGCAGCAGGAGGAGATCATCCGCAAGACTGCAGCCAAGCTGTTCGAGGAAGAGGGCGTTAAGCCTTTCGAGTTCAAGGTTGGTACAATGATCGAGATCCCGCGTGCCGCTCTTACCGCTGATGCAGTTGCTGCCCGCGCCGAGTACTTCTCATTCGGAACAAATGACCTGACTCAGATGACATTCGGTTACTCACGTGATGATATCGCTTCATTCCTGCCGGTTTATCTGGAGAAGAAGATCCTTAAGGTTGACCCGTTCCAGGTTCTTGACCAGAAGGGTGTCGGCCAGCTCATCAAGATGGCCGTTGAGAAGGGCCGTTCAGTACGTCCCGATCTGAAGTGCGGTATCTGCGGCGAGCATGGTGGCGAGCCTTCATCAGTTAAGTTCTGCGACAAGGTTGGTCTTAACTATGTAAGCTGCTCACCTTTCCGCGTGCCTATCGCACGTCTGGCTGCAGCACAGGGTGCAATTGAGAACTGCTGATCAGGCAGTTTGCATAAATAAAAAGTGGCGGACCGTATGGCCCGCCACTTTTATTATAAATACCTGATTATCTCTTGAAGGTGTAGAACCAGAAGTAGGATTCGTGATATTTGATGAAAGTGCTGTTGGCCCTGTACTGGGTCTTCTCACCGCTCACGGCATCAAGGTCATTCAAAAACGAATCATAGTATTCCTTCTCATCCCTGAACTGCTTGGGGAACCGTACGGCAGCAAGGCTGTCGTTCGCAATGACCAGAGCCTGCATATAGTAGCATGGCAAAGTCTTGTACTCATCCAGGTTGATGCTGTCGCGGAAAGACCAGACATCACCGTTGAGAAGGCACGATGCCAGGTAAGTCTGGGTATTGTCCATCTTTCTGAGTGAACGGGACAGCGCCTTGGGGTCAGAGATCGTGTATCTGAAAAGCATATCCCCTAATCCACTGCCCTTAGGTGTAGCCTCAAGGTCAAACATGGCCTTGGCACGCAGAAAATCTATCTCCGGATCTGACTCCTCCTCAAATCGGCCGTACTCAAGCAGTTCCGCATATCGGCCCTCATTGAACATCTGCTCCATGCGCAGACGGCGGTGAAGGTTCTCATCGGTATTGCCGAGATAGGATGTTATGGAAAAGAGAAGTGACAGAATCAGCAGGTTTCCGGCAAGCGTACGCGGGCGGTCGTTGTAATCGGACTTGGGGACCGATGCCACTATCTTGCATATCAGGAACAGCACGAACATAAATGCTCCCGATACAATCCACACAGTAAGGTCCTGACCGAACACATTCACCCCGTCATATCCGGTGATGACACCCAGGAATGCAGCCGACAGCAGATAATTGCAGGCATAGAGTCCCTTTTTGAACCGGAACATCAGTCTGCCCGGTATGGCAAAAAGCAATGCTATGGCCGTTAACGACAGGCTCACCAGGAAGTGATGGTTGAACATCCATATCCTCAAACCGTTATCTTCAGAAAACAGGAATCTGTTTTCGGCCCATAACAGTTCTCTCTGGAAGAAATACAGCCAGCAGAATGCGAAAGCTGCGAACAGTATTCCGCAAATCCAGCGGATACACTTGTCACATGACTTTTTTTCCATTGTTCCTTACCTTTTTCAACACCAATGCCGAACGTGCGGGCAAATAGAGTTTGAGCCACTCTTTGCGCACCTTTTTATATAGGGGGTCCATCAGGGTGAAATGTTCCACATTGTCATCCACCCTTCCATAGCCGCCGAATTCAATGCTGTCGCTGTCCAGGACCGTCTTGTACGAGCCTCTGGGCACCAGGAATCCATAATCAGAGAACGAGCGTACCGGATTGAAGTTGAACACGAACACCAGGTCTCCCCGACCGAATGCCAACACCTGGTCACCGTCATTGTGCCAGTACTCCACTACGTCTTTCTTCTGATAATCCTTCACGGAGCCGATGAGTTTCATCAGCGCACGGTCAAAATCACCCAGCCATGAGTATGCCAGCTGTTTATTGTCGATGAGACTCCACTGACGTCGGGCATATTTGTGACTCCAGCCGTTTCCTTCACGCGGGAAATCTATCCACTCCGGATGTCCGAACTCGTTACCCATGAAGTTCAGATAACCGCCGTTGATGGTCGATGCGGTAACCAGACGTATCATCTTATGGAGTGCAATGCCTCGTGCGGTCACATCGTTTCCTCCGTCCTTGGTGAAATGCCAGTACATATCGGCATCAATCAGACGGAAAATGACGGTCTTGTCACCTACCAGGGCCTGATCATGGCTCTCAACATAGGATATTGTCTTCTCGTCCTTGCGACGGTTGGTTACCTCCCAGAATATTCCGGCCATGGACCAGTCCTCATCCTTCTTTTCCTTGATGGTCTTGATCCAGTAGTCAGGTATGTTCATGGCCAGACGGTAGTCAAATCCGAAACCGCCGTCATCAAACGGGGCCGCAAGGCCTGGCATACCACTCACCTCCTCTGCAATTGTAATGGCACTCGGATTAAACTGATGTATTAGCCTGTTGGCCAGCATCAGGTAACAAATAGCGTCATCGTCCTGATGTCCGTTGAAGTAGTCGTCATAGTTGCAGAATGCCTCACCCAGTCCGTGACTGTAGTAAAGCATGGATGTAACACCGTCAAAACGGTATCCGTCAAAATGGAACTCATCAAGCCAGTACTTGCAGTTGGAGAGCAGGTAATGAAGCACCTGGGTCTTGCCGTAGTCAAAGCAGAGCGAGCCCCATGCGGAGTGCTCATGACGGTCGCCCGGCAGGAAATACTGGTTGGGATCACCGGCCAGGTTACCCAGACCCTCATTCTCATTCTTGACCGAATGCGAGTGTACCAGGTCCATGATGACCGATATGCCCATACCGTGGGCCGTATCTATCAGTTCCTTGAGTTCTTCAGGGGTTCCGAAACGGGATGAGGGGGCAAAGAAACTGGATACGTGATAACCGAAACTGCCGTAATAGGGATGCTCCTGTATGGCCATAACCTGAATGCAGTTGTAACCGGCCTCCTTGACACGGGGCAACACATTATCCTTAAACTCTATGTAGGTCCCCACTCCCTCACGCTCCTGAGCCATACCTACATGGCACTCGTAAATGAGCAGCGGGTCCTGTTTGGGCTTGAAATCCTTATGCTTGAACTCATACTCATGACCCGGATCCCAGACCTGAGCGGAGAATATCTTGGAGTTGTTGTCCTGTACCACGCGGCGGCACCAGGCGGGAATACGGTCACCCTGACCGCCGTTCCATTTGACACGCATCTTGTAATGCTGTCCGTGGCCTATCAGGCCAAGCGGAATGCTGAGTTCCCAGTCTCCGGCCTCATTGATGCGCTTTAGACGGAAACGCTCCTGCTCATTCCAACCGGAGAAATCACCTATCAGGTATATGTCAGTAGCATTTGGAGCCCACTCCCTGAAGACCCAGCCGCTTTTGGTGCGCTGCAATCCGTAATAGAGATAGCCTGAGGCAAAATCCTTTAGGCTAACTTTTCCACCGGTAAGCTGGTTTTCACGCCATAAAGCGTGGTCATGCCTACCTTCAATGGCACCTGTGTAGGGTGTCAGCCAAGGGTCATTCTCTATTATCTTCAGCATGGTTTCCTTATTTTGACTATAAGTTTAAGAATTCCGTCTTTAGTGATGGCCGGAGCATGTCCCTCACCGGGGAAGAACACGGTGAACATACCCTTCCTTACGTTGAGGTATGTATCGCACAGGCCGGGATAGAACGCCACATCCTTCTGGGCACTGTAAGGTATCGAAGGAGCCGGCATGAAAGGAGCCGATATGAACCCCATCTCCTCATCGGATGAAATGGGAACCTGTATGTCAATATACTCCTTATGCGCCTCGATAGGCACCTCCTGACGCGTCTGGGCGCCCTGGCGGTTAACATTGACAAACAGGTCATCACCCTGCAGTACGATCCTGCCCGGCTCAAGAGTTGAGAGATCGGTCTTACGGAAGAAATCCAGCACCTTATCCATCAACGGACTTATGTATCCGTAGTTTTCAAGTCTGTCAAGTGTATCCAGTATCATAATCTCAATATATTATCGTTCTTATCTTTTTTCCTGACTTGTCCATAACGGTGAATGTTCCGGTGCGGAAGCCCTCCTTGAATACACCTTCAAGACGGGTGCCGTCGGCCTCCTCGACCAGTCCCTTGCCGTCAACCACTCCGTTCACGAAGGTTCCTTTGAACTTGGTTCCGTCAGCGAGACTCATGGAACCCTCACCCCATGGAACATCATTCAGCCACTGGCCGTAGTATTTGTCACCGTTGCCCCACTTCATCTGACCGGTTCCCTCACGGCGGTTCTCTTTCCACTCGCCGTCATATTCGGAACCGTCGGCCCATGAATAGACTCCCTTGCCGTCAGCCATACCGTTGCGGAGCGAGCCCTTGTATGAATCACCGTTGGCAAACGAGTATTCGCCGTTGCCCGATATCAGCCCGGCGCGGAACTGTCCCTTATAGGTATCACCGTTGGGCATGGTGCAGGTACCGTTGCCGTCTTCGACGTCATTCACCCACGAACCGATGTAGGTATAACCCTTACTCTTGTATTCACCCTGACCTTCACGCAGTCCGTTGATCCATGAACCGCGGTACTCGGAACTGTCACGCCAGCACATCAGGCCTGTTCCCTGGCGACGGTTTCCCTTCCATTCACCTGAGTAGTATGAGCCGTCGGCCCACATGTAAACGCCCTTGCCGTTGCGCTCATCGGAAGCCCAACCGCCTTTGTATACATCGCCCGATGCATACTGGAGTTCACCTTCACCGGCGCGCAGGTTGTTGTCCCAGAAACCCAGGTACAGGTCTCCGTTGGCGTAATGACATATACCGACACCTTTTCTGAAGCCCTTCTCATACGCACCCTCGTAGACATCACCGTTGGCATGATCCGTACGGCCGGTTCCATAGGGTTTGCGCAGCCTCATCTGTCCTGTATATACTGATCCGTCACTGAGCACAAGACGGTTCCTGATGCTGTCCTGACGTGCCATGACAGGAAGATAGACCAGAATGAGTATCAGGAAAAGTATGTCAGTTCTATGTTTCATATTGAATGTTCCTTAAGAAATACCTCGGCGGCGGCCAGGTCATCGGGGGTATCAATGCCGATGGTCTCGACATCGGTCACTCCCACTTTTATGCGGTAGCCGGCGGAGAGCCAGCGGAGCTGCTCCAGACTCTCGGCCTTTTCAAGCGGAGCCTGCGGGAGTTCAGTTACAGCCTTAAGTACATCAGACTTGAATGCATAGAGGCCGATATGCTTGTAATAGGTGTGACGTGCGGGCCACTCCTCCTGGGGAATGCCTCTCAGATACGGTATGACGCTGCGGCTGAAATAGAGCGCGTTCCAGTTGTCATCGACCACAACCTTGGGACTGTTAGGATTGGCCACCTTGTCAAACGGAGTATCGGGTGTGAATGGCTTTACAAGCGTGGCTATATCGGTCTCAGGGCTGTTGAACAGATCCTTTACCGTCTGCAACTGCGAGGGTTGGATAAACGGCTCGTCTCCCTGGATGTTCACAACCACATCGGCCTTTACTCCGCATTTGCAGAACGCCTCGAAACAACGGTCCGTTCCGCTCTTATGGTCGCTGCGGGTCATCACAGGGGTGAAACCGCCCTCTTTAACGACATTGAATATACGCTCGTCATCAGTTGCCACGAACACGTGGTCAAACACCTTTTTTGCCTGCTCGCAGACGCGGATGATTACCGGTTTGCCTCCCAGTACCGCCAGCGGTTTGGCAGGAAAGCGCGTTGAAGCGTAGCGTGCAGGTATGATTGCTGCGAATTCCATCAGAAAGATTCTATTGAGTAGTTGTCTATTGCTTCACCCTCGGTGTTATCGAATCCGGCACACGGATCATAATCCTCAGGTATATCGAATTTGGTACTCGGAAGATAGCCGAATACGGTTGAATCGGCATAAACCTTATCCATGAACATTCCGAATACAGGAAGTGCCGCATGTGCGCCCTGACCGTGGTCCATATCATCAAAGTGGATGTCGCGATCCTCACCTCCTACCCAGCATCCGGCAACAAGGTCAGGAGTGTATCCCATGAACCATGCATCGGAATGGTTATCGGTGGTACCGGTCTTACCGGCACAAGGCACCTTGCAGAATGTGGGGAACAGACGTGAACTGCGCAAACGTGTTCCGGTACCCTCCTCGACTACGGCACGCATCATGTCAATCATCTTGAACGATGACTCCTCGCTGATAACCTCATCGCTGTGGGGTGTGAATCGGGCAAGCACGTTACCTTCAGAATCCTCGATGCGTGTGACGTAAAGGGGATTGGTGCGTATGCCGTGGTTAACGAAAACGGTGTATGCGCTGACCATCTCCTTGACCGATACGTCACAGGTACCAAGGCAGAGTGACAGGACAGGTTCGATGGCCTGGTTGCGGAGTCCGAACTCATGCAGAAGATTCACGAAAGCATAAGGACTGAGCTGGCTCATAAGCCATGCAGTCACGTTGTTGTTGGATCGGGAAAGACCCCACTTGAGTGTTACAAGTTGTCCGAGCATGGACTTTCCGTCATCCTTGGGCTGCCATATCTGACCTGATTCGGTCAATATTGTCTGTGTCTCGTTTACGCACTGGTCACAGGGTGAAAAACCGCTCTCCATAGCCAATGAATAAAGGTACGGTTTCATTGTTGAACCCACCTGACGGCGTCCCATGTTGACCATATCATACTGGAAAGCGCGGTAATCGGGGCCGCCTACATAAGCCCTTACGAATCCGGTCCTTGGCTCCATGCACATAAGCCCTGTTCGCAGGAAGAATTTCATGTAACGGAGTGAGTCCATCGGAGTCAGTACGGTATCGATGTAACCGTCATATGAGAATACCGACATCTGGCACGGGGTATTGAACACCTTACGTATGGAATCCTCTGAGACGCCTCTGGAATTCAGGCCGCGGTACCGGTCGGTATCCCTCATGGCGCGGTCCATGATACGCTTGACCTCATCGGCCGACAGTTTATTGGTGAACGGAGCGGTCTTGAGTCCGCGCTTGGCAGCAAAGAAGTCAGGCTGCAGATAACCCTGCAACTGGGCTGCTACAGCCTCCTCGGCATACTGCTGCATGCGTGAGTCAATAGTCACGTAAACCTTGAGACCGTCAGAATACAGATTGTAGGGCTCACCGTTCTGGTTGACATTCTTGTTGCACCAGCCGAACAGCGGATCCTGCTCCCAGTCAATGGAGTCCTCATAGAACTGCTGCATCTGCCAGCCGCGGTAATTCTCACGGACCGGTTTCTGCTTTCTCATGACTGAACGCAGATACTCGCGGAAATATGTGGCCTGGCCCAACTTCTGGTCAACCTCATGAAAATCCAGTACTATATCGGTAGCCTGGAGGGAGTCTCTCTGAGCCTCTGTCAGGAAACCCGCCTTCTCCATTTGGGAGAGCACTACATTTCGGCGTTCAAGAGAGCGTTTGGGATGTGATTTAGGATTGTAGAGTGATGAATTCTTGCACATACCCACCAGAGTGGCGGCCTCTTCAATACTCAGTTCTGAAGGCTGCTTTCCGAAATAGACACGTGCAGCCGAATGGATACCTACTGCATGATGCACGAAATCATACTTGTTCAGGTAAAGCGTCATGATCTCCTCCTTTGTGTAGTAACGCTCCAGCTTGACTGCCACCACCCACTCTATAGGTTTCTGGAAAGCACGCTGAACCGAACCCCGGGCCGGATGCTCCGTATAAAGCTGCTTGGCCAGCTGCTGTGTAAGGGTACTGCCTCCACCGGCGCTGCGCTGACGCAGTATGACACGTTTCACGATTGCTCTCACCAGTGCCTTGAGGTCAATGCCGGAGTGTTCCTGGAAACGGACATCCTCAGTTGCCACGAGAGCCTGGACCAGATACGGTGAAAGCTCATCAAAATCCACCCATACACGGTTATCGGACGAATAACTGAAAGTGCCTAAGGTGACACCGTCGGCCGATATGATCTGGGTAGCGAACTTGTCTATAGGACTTTCCAGGTCTTCAACCGACGGAGCGTCGCCGATGGACCCGTTACTGATGCCTCTGAAAACGAAATATACTGTAAGAATTCCGGCAATGAATGCCAGCCAGAATCCCAGGATTATACGCTTTACTGTCTTACTCATCACTTTATACCGAAAACACACAAAAATAGCACAAAAACCCCATATCAGAAATACTCTCCGGGCAAAATTTGGCATTTTATGGAAAGTTATGAACACAACCTCCCATAGTTGGTATTTTCTTAGTAATTTTGTACTCCCGAACAAACTATAATCAAATGGACCAAACAGGCAGAAGTCTGATTTCGCTCGAAGGGCTTGACAGGGAAGACATTCTCTGGCTTCTGGGCCACGCGGCAAAATTCGAAGCCAACCCCAACAGCAAGATCCTTGACGGGAAAATCGTAGCTACACTCTTCTTTGAGCCGTCCACCAGGACAAGACTCAGTTTTGAAACCGCAGTAAACCGCTTGGGCGGACGTGTCATCGGCTTTTCGGATGCCGCAACCACCAGTTCATCAAAGGGCGAGACTCTTAAGGACACAATCATGATGGTCAGCAATTACGCAGACCTCATAATCATGCGTCACTATCTGGAGGGTGCAGCCAGGTATGCCAGCGAGGTTTCACCGGTACCTATCATAAACGCCGGCGACGGAGCCAACCAGCACCCCTCACAGACCATGCTTGACCTCTATTCGATGCTCAAGACTCAGGGACGCCTGGACGACCTGCACATCCACCTTGTGGGTGACCTCAAGTACGGCCGTACGGTTCACTCCATGCTTACCGCAATGAGATTCTTCAACCCCACCTTCCATTTCATCTCTCCCGATGAACTGAAGATGCCCGAGGAATACAAGGAATACTGCCGTAACAACGGCATAAAGTTTGAAGAACATACCCGTTTTGACGAGGAGACAATAGCCGATGCCGATATACTTTATATGACACGTGTCCAGCGTGAGCGTTTCACGGACCTCATGGAGTATGAGCGCGTCAAGGATATGTTCATCCTCAAGAACGACATGCTCCGCAGCGCCAAGCCAAACCTGAAAATACTACATCCGCTACCCCGCGTAAACGAGATAGCCCAGGATGTTGACTCCAATGAGCACGCATACTATTTCCAGCAGGCCAAGAACGGTCTGTACGTACGTGAGGCCCTGATCTGCAATGCGCTCAACCTTCTAAAATGACAGATATGGAAAAGACAGGAAAATCAGAATTGCTCGTAGCGGCACTTGAGAACGGAACTGTTATAGATCATATTCCGTCAGACAAGGTATTTGATGTAGTCAACCTGCTGAACCTGACCAACATAGACACCCCCATAACCATCGGCTCTAACCTAAGCAGCCGGAAGATGGGCAGGAAGGGTATCATCAAGATTGCCGACAAGTATTTCTCCGAGGAGGAATGCAGCAAACTGTCGGTGGTGGCCCCGAATATAGTTCTCAACATAATCCGCGATTACGAGGTGATTGAGAAAAAGAAAATTGACATGCCCGATGAGGTAAGGGGAATAGTGAAATGCGGCAACCCCAAGTGCATCACCAACCACGAGCCGATGCAGACCGTTTTTGACGTGGTTGACAAGGAGAACGGAACACTGCGCTGCAGATACTGCAACAAAGACATTCATAAAGGCGAGATAAAACTCCTTTGAGAAAATGAAATTGCGTTTACTGACATTCATTACGGCATCAGTCCTGTTTACGACTGTACATGCGCAGTTCCTGAGCAGGAATTCACTGCCCGCTTTCTCCTCCAGTTGGGGAGCCAAGGTGGGTTTTGCCGCCAATGCCACATATGTCACTGACGCATACATGAACGGACATAAAATAACGGAATACACGCAGGACACCCAAGTGGGCAATTTTGGCACATTCCTTCTCAGACTTAATTCCCGAACCGTATTTCTGCAGACGGGAATAGGAATGAGTTACACAAAATCGTGTTTCTACATGGATACAAACAGTTGGGATCCTGAAGCCGAATCCAAGAATGAGATATCTTGCGCCTATCAATTCACATCGCTGACCCTGCCCCTGCAGATGGGCTACCACATTGTAAACAGCCCTCCCTACTGCATGTCAGCATACACAGGCCCACGATTCCGATACACCCCTGACAAGTTCTACAAAGTCCAGTACTCCAACCTGGAACCCTACAATTTAACCGACTCCCCCATTGAACTCACCATTGGATGGACCGTCGGATTGAGCGTAAGAATAGGAAGACAGCTTCTGGATTTTGAGTATGAGGCAACCATCAATACAGTTTCAGGGCCGATAACCGATCTGAACGGCATAGACCCCGCACCTGATTTCAGGCTGAACAGAAGACTGGGCATGATGTCTTTCTCATACGGAATAATGTTCTAGAAAAAAGAAAAACCAACACTATAAAAAAATGAAAAGAGATCAAGAGATTTTTGACATCATTGAGCGCGAACATCAGCGCCAGGCTAAAGGCATCGAACTTATTGCCTCAGAAAACTTTGTAAGCGACCAGGTTATGCAGGCCATGGGTTCTTGCCTGACCAACAAGTACGCCGAGGGTTACCCCGGTAAGCGTTACTATGGCGGTTGCGAGGTTGTAGACGAGGCCGAGAACCTGGCTATTGCACGCATCAAGAAGTTGTTCGGCGCCGAGTACGCAAACGTACAGCCCCACTCAGGTGCCCAGGCTAACGCAGCCGTTCTTCAGGCAGTTCTGATGCCGGGTGAAACTTTCATGGGACTTAACCTGGCACACGGCGGTCACCTTTCTCACGGTTCAGCCGTCAACTCATCAGGTATCCTCTATCACGCAGTAGGTTATGACCTGAATCCCGAGACCGGTCGCGTAGACTACGACAAGATGGAGCAGTTGGCACTTGAGGTTAAGCCCAAGCTGATCATCGGTGGCGGTTCAGCATACTCACGCGAGTGGGATTACGCCCGTATGCGCAAGATTGCCGATGAGGTTGGAGCTCTTCTGATGATTGATATGGCTCACCCCGCAGGTCTCATCGCAGCCGGTCTGCTTGAGAACCCCGTAAAGTACGCTCACATCGTTACCTCCACCACCCACAAGACACTTCGCGGTCCCCGCGGCGGTATCATCCTGCTGGGTAAGGACTTTGAGGATCCCCGCGGCCGCAAGACCCCCAAGGGCGAGACAAAGATGATGTCACAGTTGATTGACTCTGCCGTATTCCCCGGCACACAGGGCGGTCCTCTGGAGCACGTGATCGCAGCCAAGGCTGTAGCATTCGGCGAGGCTCTGCAGCCCGAGTTCAAGGAGTATCAGATCCAGGTTCAGAAGAACGCCAGGAAACTGGCCGAGGAACTCACCAAGCGCGGCTTCACCATCGTTTCAGGCGGTACAGACAACCACAGCATGCTGGTTGACCTTCGCTCCAAGTATCCCGATCTGACCGGAAAGGTTGCAGAGAAGGCTCTTGTTGCTGCCGATATCACCGCAAACAAGAACATGGTTCCGTTTGACTCACGCAGCGCATTCCAGACTTCAGGTCTGCGTTTTGGTACTCCCGCAATCACTACCCGTGGTGCAAAGGAGGATCTGATGGTTATCATTGCCGAACTCATTGAGGAGGTTCTGAACGCTCCCGAGGATGAGGCTGTAATAGCAAAGGTTCGTGCCCGCGTCAACAGCATCATGAAGGACTACCCCATGTTCGCATATTGATAAGAGCACAGTCATTTCCGACTCCACATAATGAAAGCCCGGCCAAAAGGTCGGGCTTTCTGTTTTTACGATTTCAAAAATAAATAATTTGATGATTTTACAATAATTTTTGCAAAATCGTAAATTTGTATTATATTTGCAATTGTAACGTGCTATATTTATGAAAGGAACAATCACAAAAGGGACTATTTTATCGATTGTTGTTTTTGCAATCACATCATGTACCGTCAATGACGACATGGGTACATTTGACGGATTTGAGGACAAGAGGGACATGAGCTTTGACGTTGTCATCTCAAATGACGGCCGTATAGGCACAAGAGGCGAGACCGGATATGACAGTTTCGTGACAGACAATGACCAGGAGGCAAAACTGGATCCAAGCAAACCGTTCGGACTTATGGGTATAGACCCCAAGACCAACTCCGTCCTCATAAACAACGCAAGAATATCCGAGCGTTCAGGAATAAGATCAGCGACTTTCAACGCCAAGAACTGGTACAGTACCGAGTCAATCCTGTTGAGTGCTTACTACCCTTATGTTGACGAAACACAGTTCCTGGCCGGAAACCGCACATATATGATACCCTACAACAGGGAGGAGACACAGGCCGGTCCGCTTGTTTCAAGACCCGTGGAACGCAGTATGTCATACCTGGACGTAATTCCGCTGGTATTCCGCCACATTACGAATGACATAGGTTTCCGTATCTGCGACATCACATATGACCCCGCACTTCAAGGCCATATCAGGATAAAGAAACTCTCAGCCCACAACGTGGCAACTGAAGGCTACTACATAGATTCTCTGGGAAGAGACGGAGGCAGATGGGTCCAGAAGGTCATCTGTGACGAACTTGAGGTATTCAGAGGAAACGCACGCGTAGGCGTGGGAACCGAGAACGAGATGTTCGTAGGATATGACAACCTGGTATCAGACCGTAAGCACAGCAGCCGTTTCTACTCTGTGCCTGATGAAATAAAAATGGGCAAGCAGTACATTGAGGTGGTATTTGACGTGGATGCCTTTGATTACAACGGGCAGCACATGAAGGAACTGAAAGACCAGGTTCAGAAATTCCCCATCTACGGAGTTCTTCCCGGCAACAGTTACATCTGCGGCAAGCAGTACACCTTCCATTTGGGTCTGGACCTGGGAACGCTGTACCAGCCCATTGAATTCACCGCCAACGTAGGCGAATGGGAGAACAGTTACGCCGTAGACATCAACAGCGTCTGGGGTGAGAACAAGATTTATGAGGATAACGATTACTTCTAAATAAGAGATGCTGACCGCAGCGATTGCATTCATACCTTTTCTGACATGCCTCTTCTGGCTTGTCCTGAACCCTCTTGTCCGTAAACCGGACAGACAGTCCCGGACACTTGAACTGTTGCTTGCCGTAACAGGAACCGTATCAATCGCTCAGGCTGCCGTATATTACAGTACCGGGACCGCCCTGCTGGTTTTCTTTATGATAAAGCAGTTCTTCACTCCCCTGCTCGTCCCGGCCGCATTGCTCTACGTATCACACCTGAACCCCGCCATAACATGGAAGCCGTACATTCCCGCCTGGTTGGGAGTACCAATCGCCCTGATATTCGCTGAATCAGTACTGCTGATGCTTTCCGGAACCGAAGGTTTCACAGGTGCCGTCAGCAATACCGCAGGGGCCGATGACAAAGTGGCGTATCTGATCAATCTCTGCTCATTCAGCATATTCTACACCTTTCTGGCACTTCAGGTGACGGTTTGGATCATTCTTGCAATCGCCAGACTGATAAAGGGAAAACATCACATCCAGATGCTCAACTGCACGGTTCTCATTCTGGCAGTGGCAGCGTTGGAAGCATCGGCCATAACTGGCATGCCGCAATGGATGGGAACGGTAATCAGCGTAATTACGGCAAGCATCATTTTCATTACCTCATACACTGGCATATTCAAAAGCAAAGCCGTAATCAGGATGCCTGAGACTGAAAAGCCACGTGAAATCAGGGAACAACCCCACGAATCAGGCGCCATAATAGCCGATGCGCATCAGAACATGGCCGATGAGGAGAACCTGAGAATAAGATTTGAGGACCTGATAGTTACGGAACAGCTGTTCCTGAAACAGGGTATCAGGATATCAGACATAGCCACCATGCTTGAAACCAACCGTACGTATGTCTCAAGACTGGTGAACAACACTTACAACATGAGTTTCTCTGACTACATGAACACCTTGAGGATAGACTATGCGGAGCAGTATCTGATGCACCACAAGGATGCCAAGCAGTCAGACATAGCCGAGGCGTGCGGATTTCCCAATGCATCGGCTTTCAACAACGTATTCAAGAAAATTACAGGTGTAACCCCAAAGGTATGGCTGGCCACCAGATCATAAAAAAAAGGAATAGCATATGGACAACAGAAAAGACTATTCAAAATACACAGTACTGATAGTTGATGACATTCCGGTCAACATAATCCTGCTCAAGACCATGCTGGCAAGAACCAATGTCAAGATTCTCACGGCTGTAAACGGCCAGGAGGCACTGGACATAGTCCGTCAGCTCAGGCCTCAGGTAGTGCTTCTGGACATACAGATGCCCATATTGAACGGTCTGGAAGTTCTCAAGGAGATCAAGGCAGATCCCAACCTTAAGGATATCGCCGTAATTATGGTTTCAGCCTACACATCATCAGAGGACATAGAGCAATCCATGAATCTGGGAGCATCAGGATTCATAAAAAAGCCCGTAATAATGGATATTCTGCTATCAACTGTAACTGCAGAACTGGATAAAATTTGATTATTTGTCAAAACTGCTTATATTTGCCATAACATAAAAAGGACTTACATATGATACCGACCGACATCAAGAACATTGATCTCTCCAAGCACACCGTATTGGCAGTTGATGACATACCTATGAATCTGCTTCTGATAAGCAAGATTCTTTCCCGCCTGAACATAACTATCAGCACTGCCACCAACGGCAGGGAGGCTTTGGAATTCATAGAGAAGAATAAGCCCAGTCTGGTCCTGCTGGACCTTATGATGCCCGAAATTGACGGTTATGAGGTTTTGAGACGCCTCAGGGAGAACCCCGAGACAAAAGACCTGAGAGTGGTAATACTGTCTGCCCTGAATTCAAACGAGGATATAGTCAAAGGCTTCAACATGGGTGCCAATGACTTTATTACAAAACCTATAATTCTGGAGAAACTGACCAGTTGCGTGGTGACACAGCTCCAACTGGTTGAACTTGCAGGGAAATAATCAGATGTTAATTCCCTTCTCCTTCATCTCAATATCTGCTTTCTTTTTCTCTTCCATCAAAAGCATAAGGAGCCATTCGCTCTGTTCTTTGCTTATGCCCAGATCGCGGCACGCTGACTCGTAGCGGTTCAGCACAGCCTCCTGATAACGGTGGTAGGTAACGGATTTCTTTATCTCCTCCTCTATCGTCTCGTGCTCTATGCGGTAACTGTCCTCATAGTACTCCCTGTATGATTTCTCAGTAACCAGTTTCAGGCAATAATAGAACATGGCACCTGTCAGTATGAACACGCCTAAGACTCCGAAAATGAGCGGAATCTTCTGAATAAGGCACAAGAGCGCAAGCACACCGCCCACCAGAAAACACAACACCGCAATGACCAGATAGTGGTTCTTGACTATAAAACTCTTTATTCCGGTTTTCATATCAGTTCCTTATTTTGCCTGTTCTGTAATATTCTTGTCTTCATTTCGTTTTCCAGTTCCTTGGAATCAATTGCCTTACGGTAGGCGTTGCGCGCCTCCAGTTCACGCCGGTTGCGGTCACGCAGGTTATCCAGGTTCTTCTCCAGACTCCATTGCGAAAAGAGAATGACTACCGTCACCAGCATGAACAGCAGGATAAAACCGAACATTATGGACATCTCCTGCTGTGACTTGAGACGCTGAGCCTCCAGTCTGAGACGGGCATTGTTCAATTCCGCATCCAGGATGGCCATATCCTCATTCTGCACGGCGATATAGATAGAGTCCTTGGTTGCCATCAGACCGTTCAGTTGCCGGTAAGCGTTCAGGTAATCATCTCCCACCGCATATATGAGATGCTTCTGGCCGAAACGCTCCTTGTCGCTGGCAAGGGAATCCGATTTGGCAAGAGCCTCCGTCAGCCTGCCCCGGGAACGCAGCCAGCATATCTCTATCATCAGCCTGGTGTCACGGTCGGTCTGTGACCGGTACAGCGGATTGTTTATCAGTTCTTTATACACAGCGTCAAATTCATCGGCCTTACCTTGGGCGTCATACAGATAGACCTTGGTCAGCAGCGTCTTGACCCTGAGCGAAGGGTAGAAATCCTGAAACTCCTCGGCCATGGAACAGTAATGCTCAACCTCATCATACCTGCCCAGTTTGATATACTCACGCGCAATGAGGTTGTAAATGACAGGAAGTTCCTGTTCCTCCTTGGCCCGCGTGCTGAAATCGGCCGCCTGCTTGAAGTTCAAGATGGCCAGTTCCGCGTTTGAACGGTATGACTGTATGAGGCCGATGACCCTGTGCGAGTACATCTGACCCAGATTGCTGCCGGTACCGGCGGCAAGCGATGACATGGCACGCGCCTCGAGCATGGCGTCCGATATTCGCCCGGCCAGGATGAGCATGTTACAGTAATCATGCATGGTGAGGAAATAGAATTCCCTCATACGGGTGTTGTAGTTAGCCATGGACTTGAGCTCAGCCACAATCTCACCTACACGCACCGTATCGTTACGGATAAACCTGGGCGGCAGTTCCAGCGAAAGCGCCAGCATCTTTATCCTGGAGTCTCCCTTATGTATTCCAAAACGGTATATGGAATCGGCCAACAGGATATTGGACTCGTCAAACTGTCGGATCCTGCCGTTGGCATATTTGAGATAGAGTTCATTACCCACGCCAAGACGGTTCCTTATCTGGGCCGATGCACAGACGCAGGAAACAATCATGAGTAACAGTACCGCGAATCGTCTCATAACAGTGTCAGCATTTGATATAAGCCTTGAAAGATGAATGGAAGCAGCTTCCTACGCCCAGTTTGCTCTCCAGTCCTACCTCACCGTCCATCTTTTCAGTAAACATCTTGGCAATGGTCAGGCCAAGACCCACGCCGGTCTTGAACATATCATCCTTCCAGAATATGTTGAATACCTTACTCTGGCGGCGGCTCTCAATGCCGCAACCGGTATCCTCCACGTACAGTTCCACTCTCTCCTCATTCAGGTAATAGCGCCAGCCCAGCCATACGGTTCCCTTACTTGTGAACTTGAATGCATTCTTGATGTACTGGCCCAGTATGGCCTCGACCCTGGCCGGATCGACAACGGCATATACATTATCACGGCCCTCTTCAAACTTGAATTGGAGCGCCTGCGGGACATTCTGCGACCATTCGTCAAAGATTCTTCTCATAATCGGTGCGATCTCGGTCTCCACCGGGTTGACATCGACCCTGCCGCTCTCAAAACGCGAGAACTGCAGGATATCCTCAATCATCTCACCCAGAAGAGTTGAGTTCTCACGAATCAGCTTGACTATTTCCTCACGCTCATCACCCTGTATCAGGCCGTCATCGGTGCTGAGAAGTTGGGCGAATCCCAGAATGGCGTTGAGCGGAGTACGTATCTCATGACTGATATTCATCAGGAAGGTCTCCTTGTTGGTTATCTCCTCGGCCACAAGGGCAGCCTCCGTCATATACTCGTTGTAGAGCTCGGTGTCATTGATATCTACCACAATGCCCGACAGGGACTCCAGCATCTCCAGTCCGTTCTCATCGGAATCCTTTTTCAGACTGGGCCTGAACTGCCACCAGCGGTAACTGGCGCCACCATCCCTGGTAAGACGGAACTTGCGGGCTGTGACGGGTTTGCCCGATGCCAATGCTGCCAGCAGTTCTGAAATGGCATCCGAATCATCCGGGTGAAGCATCGGCTCCAGTTCGGTAAGATCATCGGGAGAACTAATGACGATACAGTCAGCGTTCTGAAGGGCCATGTCAAGCATCATACGCTCATTATCAATCTCTTCAAGGGCTTCCTGCAACTGTACGTCCTTCTTACGGAAAAGCATATGCAGACCCAACAACAGCACAACCAGAAACAGCAATATGTCAAATATGATAAAGAGCACATATCTGACAGGGTGTTGCACGCGCCACGGGGCATTCACTATGACAAAGTCATTACAGAAGTCATCATAATCCAGATTAAGGAGTTCCATGGCTCTCCATGACATATAGTAGCCCGCTTCATGCTCCTTAATGGGCAGGCTGCCGGCCGCCTCACCCTTTAGGATACGGGCCACATATGCAGCCTGGTCTTTTGCAACTGTCTCATAAGATGCAAAGTAACCGCAAAGAGAGCGTCTTGAGCCGTCGGCAAAACCGTCCCTGACGGCACTGAACTGCGGTTTAAGTGTTTTGCTGAGAATCTGTTCGTTCTCTATATCTCTCTTTACGGTAAGGAACGGAGTCATGGTCAGGCTGTTCAGTATCTTGACTCTGTGAACATGATAGTCTCCGTCACTACGGTAGTCATTCAACTCCGGTGAGGCGTTGGAGAATACGTTTATGAAGATGGAGTCCCTGTATCTCTCGGACAGCTGTTCAAGAGACAGGTCCTTTACGTGATAATCCATGTTGTTCACGTACGGAGGGCGGTTCAGCTCACTGCGCAGACGCTCCCTGATCCGTTTGTCATATTCAGTCGTATCAAGTTCAATGACCACTATATTGGGATACATTGGTCTTCCGGGCACTGCAGTGTACGGAGCCATCCGGACCGCAAGTTCAATGTTGCGCTGCAGATTCAGCAGATCCGTGCAGACAGCCGTATTGTTGCTGCGTCGTATCAGCGGCCAGTCAGGACAGCGCAGTCCGGCGGCAACCATAGGAATGCTGTCTACCGGCGGCAGCCACCTGGCGTACTCACCCTCCAGATAGAGGCTCAGAGTGCGGTCATCAATACAACAAACCACATCCGGCACCCAGTTCTCCCTATTCAGGCGCTCAAGCGATGCCTCAAGGGCGTCTGACTGTGCCATGTCAAGGCGGCCCGATGAATATACATTACGGATATCGGCCTTAATGCCGTTCTCAGAAAGCGACTTGGAAAGAGTCTGCTCATATATCCTGTAATTCTGAAATACCGAGTCATATACGAAAAGGCAGAGCACATTATATGTCCTGTCTCCGTCAGGATTTCCCCTATGTTCACCGGAGCATCCCGGCAGAAGCGTCAGCATGGCCAACAGCACGAAAGCAATATATCTGACCGGTCTCATAAGGCTGAATCGTTTTGGGGTTTGTCAATCGGGAGGCGGAACCAGAAACGGCTGCCCTCACCCAGTTTGCTTGTAAAACCGTACTCTCCGTCCTGCTTCTCAATGATTGAGTAGCAGATATCCAGTCCCAGTCCTGTACCTTTGTAATTACCCTTGGCCATGCCGAAACGCTGACGGACCAGTTTGCTGTCCTCCTCACTGATACCTATGCCTGTATCCGTCACATAGACTTCTATGCATCCCTCTTTCTCCAGAACCGTCCACCCTAAGGTCACAGATCCCTGAAGAGTGTATTTGAATGCATTGCTCAGGAAATTGTTTATAACCTGGCTGGTACGTATGGGATCGGCCATTATCATCACGTCATTCCCCTGATATGGCTCAAACCTGAACTTCAGGTGCGAAGGACAGAGTATGCGGTTGGTATGGTAACTGTCATTCACCAGTTTGGCGGTACTGATACGGCGAATCTTGAACGACATGGAGTCAGTACTGTCAGCCGGTTTACGTACAGCTTCATCAATAAGGTCAAGCAGCTGTTCCGTGTTGTCCTGGATAAGTGAAGTGAACAGCACCTTGTCTTCGGGGCTGCACTCATCGGCAAGCAACTGGGCAAAACCCGATATGGCATTCAGCGGGGTACGTATGTCATGAGTGATGTTTGCTATGAAGTTCTCCTTTGAGATAACCTCCTCAGCCCTTACAGCCGACTCCTGAAGCGTCTTCTCAAACTCAACTATCTTGTCAACGCTGACGGCAAAGCCAATCATCATGTTCTCGTTCCTGCGGTAGGAAACTTCCCACCAGTGCCAGACGTCGTTGAGCGTCTTGGCGCGGATTCTCACCTTTGACTTCTCAGTATCGGCAGAAACAAGCCCTGTGCAGATTTCAAATGATCCGTAACTCTCGGGGGCCACGAATTTCTTACGGTACTCTTCTATCTCAAACTCATGGGTAAGCCGTTCGCTGCGGGAACTGTGAAGGAAGCCAATCCTTCCGTCCCTTACCTTGAAGAAGAAGGAATCACTGCCCTCAAGCACCAGCAGACGCCGTTGGGCCTCCTTCTTGAGCAGCGCCAAAGCCTCTTCGCGTTGGGTATTCCTATTGCGGAAACGGACACTCGTCAGGAAGGATATCAGTCCTGCCACCATAATGACACCCAACGCAACCAATGAGACGAACAGCGTTCTGTTGGCCACCACGAAAGGAACGTTGATTATCCTGAACTGCTCCCGGTAATCATTGTAACTGAGAGGGGGATCCATCTGGATCATGGCGTTCCAGTCCATATAATAATCCTTCTGATGGGTCTCAACCGGCATGTCCTTGGGATTCTCACCGTTCAGGATGCGGACTGCCGAATACACCTGATCGGCAATCTGTGTCTCCACGCTGGCAAAATAGCCGCACAGGAACTTGGGACGCTCGTAATAATTCTGCACGGTCCCACGTTCATTGGCACCCAAGAGATTGCTGAAACTGCCGAACTGTTCACGTATACCGGTAATCTGAGGTATGCGGGTCAGGTCAATGAGGCTGTTGCTGAACAGGTCATATTTCACCTGAATATGACCCTGACGTCCCTCAAAAGTATACGATTTGCCTATATCAGAGTTCCTGAGGCCTTCATTGATCTGTTCCGAGTTGTCATCGGCCCTTAAGCGGCGGTTTCTCTCAGGATCAGCCATGGTTACGAAATTGACAATTATCTTGTCGGAATATTTTTCTGATGACAGATCAGAATATTCAATGTGGAAATCAGAATTGTTTATGAATACCGTTGAGTCCGCAATATTGGCGTAAAGTCTCTCCCTGAGTTCATCCTGATACCCGCCCCAATCCAGTTCCACGATAGGGCTGCCGGGATAGTTCAGGTTTCTGTACAGGTTACAGTTGGCTGCCAGGTCAACCGGGTCACGCCAGCCCGTCACAAACGGATAATCCTGATGTACGAAAGTTGCGGCCGATACACCCGCAAATACTGAAGGTATGGTCTGCAGAAGGGCATCCTCATTCTCCAGTATGTAATGAAAAGCCAAGTCATCATTAATGAGAAGGATATCAGGATTATAACTGCGGACGGTTTCTATGAAGCGGTCATTGCCGTTCTCATCCACAAACGGCGATTCCTTGTGGATAAGGTCCAGATAGATGTGGAGTATGCTCACGTGCATGCCATGGTGACGGAAACGCCCATCCATGTAATTGCGGAAGTAACTTCCCTCCTGCCCCATGTCACTGTAGGAATGCAGAACCACAACAGTATGGTCAGGATCCTTGCGGATGCCGGAGTTCATGCTGCAACCGGCAAGTGACAGCAAGACTACGGCGCAAAAAATAACCCGGATAATCCAACCCGAGCGGAAAGAGTCCTTTTTCCAGCCTATAAATATCATCTCTGTCACTAGTATATCGCAAACTTAACAATTTTTTAAATAAGGATCATTAAAAGACCTAATAAAATGACGAACTTTGTAAAACCTGTTACCCATCTGTATGAAAGTAGTCTGCGATTCCGCTATTCCCTTCCTGAAAGGGGCGCTCGAACCCTACTGCCAGGTAGTTTATGTCCATGGCAGTGAGATCTGTAGGGAAATGGTCATGGATGCCGATGCCCTGGTCATCAGGACACGCACCCGATGCAACGCGACTCTTCTGGAGGGCACCAAGGTACGTTTCATTGCCACCGCTACCATCGGCTATGACCACATTGACACACAGTGGTGTGAATCACACGGAATCAGATGGACAAATGCCCCCGGTTGCAACTCATGGTCAGTCCAGCAGTACATAGGCTCCCTTCTGGTAACAATGTCCCGCACCCTGGGATTCAGTTTCAGGGAAAGGACCCTTGGCATTGTTGGCGCAGGAAACGTAGGCAGCAAAGTGGCCCGTCTGGCAGTCCTGCTGGGATTCAGGGTTCTTCTTTGCGACCCCCCGCGCGCCCGCAGGGAGGGATCGGGCCAGTTCGTTTCATTGGATGAGATAATAAGCCGCAGCGACATAATCACCCTGCACGTTCCCCTGATCCGTGACGGAGAGGACGCGACATTCCATCTCTTTGACGACTCCAGGCTTGCCTCAATGAACCGGAACCAGATTCTGATAAACTCATCACGGGGTGAAGTTGTGGACGGTGCTGCGCTCAAGAACGCACTTGCGCAAAAGAAGATCCTTGCCGCATCGCTTGATGTATGGGAGAACGAGCCGCAGATAGATACCCAACTGCTTTCACTGCTCTTTACCGGCACCCCTCACATAGCCGGATACTCCGTTGACGGCAAGGCCACAGGCACCACAATGAGCGTGCAGGCCTTAGGCAAGTTCTTTGACCTGCCATGCCGTGACTGGGAGGTGACCAAGGTCCCCCAGTCCGTCCAGCCGTCAGAATTCAGCATAGATACCACAGGCAAGACCCCGCAGGAGGTATTGGCCGATGCCATACTCCACACATACGATATCAGGACCGATGACGCCGCCCTCAGGGCCAATACAGCCTCATTCGAGAAGCAGCGCTCAAACTATCCCGTAAGGCGTGAATTCCCCGCCTTCTGCGTCAGGACACTGAACGATGATACCGGCCGCTCCACCGTATTCCTGAGAGAAGCCGGATTCTATACAGAAGATTAATAAAACCGCATAAAAATGAAATTAGGCAAGTATTCCTTCGGCATTGGCGACCGTTTCTCACATGAGGGAAAAGCTCAGTTGGCAGCACTCATAGAGGCTGCAGGCAAGTATCCGTTTAAGTTTGTTCCCGTCTGGAACAAGTCCAACCGCGAGCATCAGATAATTGGCACAGAGCCCGCCGACACACGTCGTGAGGCCGACGATGCCGTAATGGCCATGGGCTACGGCAAACCCTACTTTGTGGATGCCGACCACATCAACATGAACAATGTGGACCGGTTCATGGACGCTTCTGATTTCTTTACCATTGACGTTGCCGACTACATAGGAAAGCCCGCCGATGCAGACTCCGTGAGCAAGTTCATAGAGAACAATCTCAAATACGCCGGCACCCTGAGCATCCCCGGCATTGAGGAACCTTTCAAGGTAGACCGAAGCCTGCTGGAGCAACTGGCCGGAAAGTATCTCTTCGCAGCCATGGAAGCAGGCCGGATCTACAGGCACATAGCATCAAAGAAAGGTGCTGACAACTTTGTGACAGAGGTATCCATGGATGAGGTCGATGCACCTCAGACCCCCATTGAGATATTCTTCATCCTGAGTGCACTAGCACAGGAAAAGGTACCCGCACAGACCATCGCCCCCAAGTTCACGGGCCGTTTCAACAAAGGCGTGGAATACGTGGGCGACACCGCACAGTTTGAGAAGGAGTTCCGCGAGGATCTGCTCGTGATTGACTTTGCAGTAAAGGAGTTCGGCCTGCCCGAAGGACTCAAGCTAAGCATACACTCCGGCAGTGACAAATTCTCAATCTACCCCATCATGGGCCGTCTCATCCGCCAGTATGACAAGGGTATACACATCAAGACCGCAGGCACCACATGGCTTGAGGAGAACATTGGTCTTGCCCTGGCCGATGACCAGGCGCTTGAACTGGCCAAGAAGATTGCCATCTCCGCGCTGGGACGCATGGAGGAACTCTGCATTCCCTACGCAACCGTCATAGACATCAACCCCGCTAACCTGCCCACCGCCGAGCAGATAGCATCCTGGAACGGTAACCAGTACGCCCGCGCACTGCGTCACAACCGGCAGGATCCGCTCTACAATCCGGATTTCCGCCAGCTTGTACATGTAAGTTACAAGATTGCCGCCGAACTGGCTCCGGAGTTCTATGCCGCACTTGAGCGCAATGCCGATGTCGTAGCACAGCAGGTCAAGGAAAACATCCTGGACCGTCACATAGCCAGACTTTTCTGAACTGATTATAAAAACCTGATTATATAACCTTTATGACTAACAAACCATTCATTCACGAGAATTTCCTGCTGCAGTCGGAAACAGCGCAGCACCTGTTCCATGACCACGCAAAGAAACTGCCCATCATTGATTACCACTGCCATCTCAATCCGCAGGAGGTAGCCAGTGACCACAAGTTCCGCTCCATTACAGAACTGTGGCTGGGAGGCGACCATTACAAATGGCGTGCACTGCGCACCAACGGAGTGGCAGAGAAATTCATTACCGGTGATGCATCAGACTGGGACAAGTTCCAGAAATGGGCAGAGACCATGCCCTACTGCATGCGCAACCCGCTCTACCACTGGACTCACCTGGAACTCAAGACCTGCTTTGGCATTGACAAGGTCCTGAACCCCCAGACCGCCAGGGAGATCTACGACGAGTGCAACGAGAAACTGGCCAGTCCCGAATTCAGCGCCCGCAACCTGATGCTGCACTACAACGTAGAGGCAGTTTGCACCACCGATGACCCCGTGGATTCACTTGAATACCACAAACAGATACGCGAGAGCGGATTCAAGGTAAAGGTGCTGCCCACATGGCGTCCCGACATGGCCATGACAGTAGAGAATCCCACCGCTTACCGCGAGTACATTGACAAACTTGCCAAGGTGAGCGGTGTAAGCATCAACTGCTTTGATGACATAGTAAAGGCCCTTCTGGTACGTCACAAATACTTTGAGGAGCAGGGATGCCGCCTGAGCGACCACGGAATGGAGGAATTCTATGCCGATGACTTTACCGCATCTGAACTTGACGCCATATTCGCCAAGGTTTACGGAGGCACAGCCCTGACAGATCAGGAAATCCGCAAGTTCAAGAGCGCCATGATGCTGGAGTTCGGCAAGATGGATGCCGATACCGGATGGACACAACAGTTCCACTACGGAGTAATCCGCAACCAGAACACCAAGATGTTCAACCTTATAGGCAAGGACACCGGTTTTGACTCAATGGCACAGGTTATGACCGCCAAGTCCATGAACCGTTATCTGGACCGCCTTAACAGCATGGACAAACTGACCAAGACAATAATCTACAACCTCAACCCGTCAGATTTTGAGATGGTAGGCACCACAATCGGTAACTTCCAGGACGGCAGCGTACCCGGCAAGATACAGTTGGGCGCAGGTTGGTGGTTCCTGGATCAGAAGAACGGAATGGAGCAGCAAATGCAGGTTCTGAGTATGCTGGGACTGCTTTCCAGATTTGTTGGAATGCTTACAGACAGCCGTTCGTTCGTTTCATACGCACGTCACGAGTACTTCCGCCGCATACTCTGCAACCTGATTGGAAATGATGTGGTTAACGGCGAGATACCGTCAAGCGAAATGCCCCGTATAGAACAGATGATTGAAGACATTTCATATTTTAACGCAAAAAAGTTCTTCAATTTTTAGAATACAGTTTAACTTTGCGTGTAACCTACTATACTAATTTTAATATAAGTAGTTTTTAATGCTTTATGAGAACAAACAGATTATTAGCCCTCTTTTCTTTGATTGCAATGGCAGCAGGGTCATTAACCCTTTCTGCTTGCTGGGACGAGCAACACCCCGGTACTTATTACACCTTCACAGGCCAGACCATCGGTTCTGACCTGGCGTCAAAACCCGAGTACAGTGACTTTGTCCGTATCCTGGAAAGAGCCGGAATGTGGACCAACCTTATCACTTACGGTCACACAACATGCTTTGCGCCTGACAATGACGCCATTGCCTTATTCCTGAAAGAACGCGAGGCCATGGCCCGCAGATTAGGAAAGGATGTCACTTACAACACTGTTGATGATCTTCCCAAAGAGGATTGCGACACCTTGGCATGGACTCACCTGGTTGATGTCACCTGCTATCTGGGTGACCTGATTCCTGGACTTCTGCCTAAAGTCAACCTTAACGACCGTTTCCTGATTCTCACCCTGGATTCCACCAAAGAAATCATGTTGGGAGACAGCGCCGTATATCTGCAGAGACGCATTAACAATGCTATCGTCGAGGTAAAGGATGACTCCTGCGAAAACGGTGTAGTACACTTCATAGACCGTTGCATCGACTTTGGCGGTGACTACGTATATGACCTTGTAGACAATGATCCCAAGACTCATCTGTTCAGTATCGCCCTTAAGGAGTGCGGTTACCACGATATCCTGAGTGAGTGGTATGACAAGGATTACAAGATCGGTGATGACTCTGTATCAAAGGGAGTTGACCTGAAATCAGCCGGTAATGATTATAAGGTATTCTATTGGGATAAGAGAAAGACCAATTTCACGCTGCTGGTTCCCACCGATTCAATCTTCAACCTGAACGGTGTATTTGATCTGGATGACATGTTTGAGATGGCCAATGAGATATACAACCCCAAAAATGAGTTGAGTCAGGAGATTCTGAGCGATTACAAGAATCCGCAGAACCCCCTCTTCAAGTTCATGGCTTACCATATCCTGCCGTTCCTGACAGACCTTTCCAGAATCAACGGCCGCGAAGATATCGTCTCCACATACAACGCAGGCCTCCTGGATCCTGAAGACTACTTCCAGCCCTATCTCCCCAAGAGTATTATGAGAATCTCATCAAGACTCAAGAGCGGAAAGCCCGATATGAACAATATCTACATCAACAGTCGCGGCACTGAAGGAAACGGAACTCAGAACTTCGGCGGACCTAAGGTACGCGGTATCAGAATTCTCACCGCCGAAGAGATGAAGGTTGCAAAATACAGTGCCCTGAACGGTGTATACCATTACATTGATGGTATTCTGAAATATGACGAAGATACACGTGAGAATATTCTGGACCGTCGTATGAGAATAGACTGCACCACTCTGTCACCTGACTTCATCACTTCAGGAGCCCGCCAGTTTGATGCCAGCAACACAGGTGTAAGCAAGTACGGAAGCGGATTCAAGGATCCCAAGAACTTTACATCATACAATTCTGAATACACACTGTCCGTCCGTGCCCCGAACACATCAAGCAGTTACGCCTATGAGGGTGACGGTATAGACATTGAAGGACAGTTTGACATGTATGTTAAGCTTCCTCCCGTTCCGCACAACGGAACATGGCAGCTGCGCCTCTCATACCGTTCCAACAGCCTGTGCGGTATTATCCAGACCTATTTTGCCGCTCTTCCGGTAGGCCAGGAAGTTGACAGAACTGATTGGTCTCCTCTGGGTCTGCCTATAGATCTGAGAGTCAATCTGGAATCTCCTTCAGTAGGTTGGATTAACGACGATGATCTTGAGAGCGCTTCAGAAGTTGAGGCTTTGGATAAATCAATGAAGAACCGCGGTTGGATGAAGGGTTCCGATGCACAGAGAACCGCTACTGACATTCTGCATCGCAAAGTAAATACAATGGGACGTCTGATTGTGGCTACCGAGTACATGACTTCAAATACTGACTACTACATCCGTTTCAAGCAGCTTCTTGACAACAAAAAGGCCGAGTTCCTGTTTGACTACATTGAATTGGTTCCCAAATCCGTGTTTGATAATGCCGAGGATAAGCATTGATTGACACTCACTTAAAAAAGGCAACTCCGATGATACTTCGTCGGAGTTGTTTTTTTTGAAAAAAATTTGGCTTTTCGCTTTGGAGTAATGACAAAAAGGAGTACCTTTGCATCGCTTTACGAGAAAGCAGTGATGCGCGATTAGCTCAGTTGGTAGAGCAATTGACTCTTAATCAATGGGTCCAGGGTTCGAATCCCTGATCGCGTACAAAAAAGTGGAGGCCTTTAGACCTCCACTTTTTTGTACACTACCTTTTTCTATTCAAATATATACAATTCGCTGGGAGTGGTGCGTTTCAGGGCGCAGAGCTGAACATCCTTGCCGGGGATAACCCCTACTCCACGGAGTTCGTATTCTACGGTTTTGTAGGCTATTTCGGGGTGGTTGTTCTCTCCGCTCAGGTGGCAGAGCCAGATGTTCTTGAGGTCGGGATGAATGTTCTCGGCCAGGAACTTGGCTGTAGTTTTGTTGCTGAGGTGTCCCTGAGGGCTTGTAATGCGATCTTTCAGGAACTGGGGATAGTTACCCATCCGCAGCATATCCTCGTCATAGTTGGCTTCCATGATCAAGTAGTTGGCCTGGAGAATGTACTTGGAAGCGGTCTCGGTGATATGGCCAAGGTCAGTGACAAAGCAGAACACCTTGCCGTCCACCTCTACACGGTAGCCAACGTTATCGGTTCCGTCATGAGGCACCTCAAACGGAGTGATGGTAAACTCGTGGAAACTGAAGGGAACCTCCTTCTCCACAAAACGTACGCAACTGGACAGTTTCTCTGTCATGCAGTAGTTGTTGTTGATACCCTCATGGGTCTCACGTGTGGCGTACACAGGGATAGCGCACTTCTCACCCAGATTGCCAAGAGCCTTGATATGGTCAGCGTGATCATGTGTCACAAATACTGCCATGATTCTCTCAAACGGAACACCGGCATCCTTGAGGTGTCCTTTGATCTGTTTTACCGGTATGCCGGCGTCAATCAGGATTGCATGTTCGTCTGTGCCAAGATAGTAGCAGTTTCCGCTGCTTCCACTTGACAAACTCATAAAGTAGATTTTCATTTTTATGTTGTCTTATTTCCTTTTTCATAATCATGTGTGTCTTTAATGGTCAGAACGGATAGCCCACAGCCAGATGGAATGCAAAATCCCTGCTGAAATCAGGGTGTACCAGAGGCAGACGGCGATACATGGTACGTCCCGAAGGATTGTAGGCCTTCATACCGCCGTCAAGTCTGAGAACCAGGAATCCGAAATCAAATCTGAGTCCCAGTCCATAGGAGACAGCTATCTGCTTATAGAAACTGCTGAATTCGAACAAGCCGCCGGGCTGTTCGGTATATTCACGTATGGTCCAGATGTTACCGGCATCAATGAATGCTGCGCCATTTACCTTCCAGAACAGTTTGGAACGGTATTCAAGGCTTGCACCCAGTTTGATGTCACCGGACTGTTTGATGTAATCAATGGTTTTGTCATCGCCCCTGAACTTACCGGGTCCGAGTTCACGGACAGCCCAACCGCGCACGCTGTTGGCACCGCCGGCAAAGTATCGCTTCTCAAACGGCAGACTCGTGGAGTTTCCGTAGGGAACAGCTATGCCCCACTCCGTATGCAGCACAAAGTTGTTCATGCGGTCCAGGCGCCAGTTTGCGGTGAATGAGAAATCATGCTTGACATATTGCGCAAACGCAACACCGAACACCTTGTTCTGTCCGGCTTCATTCTTCTCAAAACTGAGCGGTTCGGCCAGCAGGTTGAGCATATTGCCCGATGTCTCAACGCCCACACGTACCGAATACTGGAACGGAGCGACAGAGTTTATCCTGGCGTTTGAATAATAGAACGTATAGCCGAACTTGGTTATGAGCAGGTCCTCATAGTTATATCTCAGAATAGATCTGGCCGAGTAGACCTGATCAAGATACTCTGACTTGAAATAGTCCGATATCCATGGCACCACAAGATAGTTCAGGTCCAGCACGTCAAGCTGGTGTGTCTGCTGCCATGTCTCTCCCCAGCGGTAACTCCAGCCTGCCGAGAATATGGTTTTCTGGAACTCGGGGCGGCGCTGTGCGTTAACCTTGAAACTGAATCGGGACGTTGCCTGGCTTCGGCGCTGCAGGTCCTGTGACATGAAAGGCATCAGGAACTCCGGGAAATCCAGGTTTGCCTCAAGACCATATTCCAGATAGGTGTCACCAGTGTAACCGGGCAGGTTGGATATGGACTCGTATGCTCCGCGGAGTTTTATGGTCAGCTGCTCCGAACCTCTGAACAGGTTGCGGTTGGTGAATGAAAGGGATGCGGCTGCGCCTAGATCACCGGCAGTATTGGTTCCCTCAACCTCAAATGAGAATGAATGTTTGGGCAGGCTCATAAGGAGCACGTTGACATTCAGAAGATTGTCACTGCCGGGCACCACGCTGGGACTGATATCCGAATAACGGAGCATTCCAAGGCGTGAAAGCGATGAATATGTCTTGGAGATTGAGTCAGAGTTGAATGTCATTCCCTCCCTGAGGAATGAATGTATGTCAAGGATCTTGGGACGCAGCATGGGCTTGCTGTTGTTGCCGGGATAGGTCAGGCTGAATCCGTTGTAGTTCTCTATTGAACTGGATGTTGAAGGATCAGGCAGATTGCCGTTCTCATCGGACAGCACGTAATCAATGGATGAAATTGTGAACTGTCTGTGCGGATGAACGGTGCCGTCCTCATCGGTGCTCTCGGCCGCCACGATCATTCTCAGACCCACCTTGTCGCTGCCCTTGGCGGTATCGGCCACGAATGATACAAAATCGCGGTTGAACAGGTAGTATCCGTAGCGGCGTACCAGGCTGACTATGCGGTTACGCTCATCGTCCAGAAGGGAGGCGTCCAGGTTGATGCCGGGCACCAGAAGAGTCTCATCCTTGTGCTCGTTGAAGATGCGTCTTATCTCTTCATCCTGGATGGTAACCCTCACGCTGTCAACCACGAACATTTTTCCGGGATGGAGTTCATAGTGGACGGTGGTCTTGGGCCTGCGTTTGTTATGTGCCGTGTAGGTAACCTGAGCGTTCAGATAACCTGAATTCATCAGGGAACGTTTCATATCAACGCAGGTGGCCTCTGAGAGCAACTGGTCATAAAGCACCGGTGCCTCACCTGATTTGGTATGTGTCAGGGAGTAGAACCTGAGCGGAAAACGGAACATTCCGAACCAACGTGAATTGGGTGTCTGATATGAAAGATTCTTAAACTTGGATACGTCCTGTATGCCCTTACTGTCGGATGTAACCTCCACCTTGTTGAGCAGGTGCTGTCCATCAGGTACGTACTTGTAGACTGAGCAGGATGCCAACCACATGACTGCGGCCGACGCTATCAGAATATGTAATTTACTCCTGCCCATATTGAGTATACCATAAATTTTTCAAAGATACAGAAAGTAGACATGGTATCAAAGAGCAGATTTGAAAAATAACTATCTTTACACCAACCAAATTAACGCGCATGCTCAGCAAGAATGACATAAAGAACATCAAGAGTCTGGAACTTAAGAAGTTCCGTGACGAAAAGAGACTTTTTGTTGCCGAAGGACATAAACTGGTCGGTGAACTGCTGGGCGTTTTTAAGTGTGTCCTTCTGGTTGCCACCCAGGAATGGCTGGGCAGCCACAGCCGGATTCCCGCAGACCGCATAGAGGCCGTTACACCCGATGAGCTGAAACGGGCCAGTCTGCTACGCGCGCCACAGGATGTGCTGGGAGTATTCTGTATACCGGCTTACAGCCAGACCATGAAGGAGGCAGCCTCAGACAACCTGGTTCTTGCGCTTGACGATGTCCAGGATCCCGGTAATCTGGGTACTATAATAAGATTAGCCGACTGGTTCGGCATAAAGGATATCTTCTGTTCCAGAGGTACGGCCGACATCTACAATCCCAAGGCTGTCCAGGCAACTATGGGAGCCGTAGCAAGAGTAAGAATCCATTACACGGACCTGGCAAAGGAACTGACCGCCCTGCCCGATTTGGTTCCCGTTTACGGAACTTTCCTTGAGGGCGACATCATCTATGACACCACCCTTTCAGCCAACGGCGTGATTATTATGGGAAATGAGGGAAACGGAATCAGCAAGGAGGTCGGCAAGACGGTAAACCGCAAGCTGTTTATCCCTGCATGGCCTGCAGGAGCCGCAACGTCAGAATCCCTGAATGTGGCAATCGCCACCGCAATAGTCTGCTCGGAATTCAGAAGGAGGTGTGGTAACGCATAAGTTCCATCCCCGACAGAACCAATATGCCGTTACGGTTATCGGTCGAATCAAGATAGTTGACCGATCCGCTTATGCTTGAAAAATCCTTAGCCGTATCAAGTACAAGTGACAGTTCCACAAGACCGCTGCTGCGCAGTATGGTATCTGATGTGGATACGCTGTCTTTGTAGTATGCGGAGAGTGAGATATAAGAATAACGGGGCACGCAGGTATCGGCCGATACAAAAGTCCCGTTCATGCTGAGGCGTATGGTGTCACCCTTATGGAATGTAGTGTCGCGGGATACCCTGTAGGTCAGTTTACTCATGTAATCAGACGTGTTGAGTATTGCGCTCGGTGAAAGATACCAGAGGTTCACGCTATCTCCTGACTGGATTGTGAATGAGGTCTTTTCTATCTGTGACAGTGAGCGACTGGCCGATTTGTACTCGGCATCCACCCTGAGAGAGAGGCGCTTGTATATCTTGGCAAGTTCCTTGGGATTACGTGTGTACCATACCAGCGAGCGGTTGAAATCCTCAACAGCGACACCGTTCTTCTCATATGCCCAGTCAATGTAGGCCTTTGAGGTGTATTTCTGCTCTTTTGAGAGTTCCTGGCCGATGGCCTGCGCCAGATGATAGTCATAAAGGAACTGCTCCATCTTTTTGGGAGACATCACGTCATCGGGACGGTGCAGGCGGCAGCCCGAAAGGAGCGTGGCAAGCAAGACCAGTACCAGTATATCAGTTTTCCTCATCGGGGTCCTTGTATTTGAGGCCCATATTCACAAACTTGGTGTAGAAAAGCAGAAGCGTTATCACACCGCATGTGATACATGAGTCCGCAAAATTGAATACAGGTTCAAAGAAGATGTCACCACCAACCAGAGGCATCCAATCCGGCCATGTCCAAAGCGGGAAATAGAACATATCCACCACCTTGCCGTACAGGAACGGAGCATAGCCGTCTCCGAAGGCTGTCATGGTTGCCTCATTGAATGGTGTGCTTTCGGTAAATATCAGCCCATAGAACATGCAGTCCAGCAGGTTGCCCATTGCACCTGCTATCACGAACGATATGGTCACGATATAACCTGTGGGGAAGCCCTTGTTTATGATCTTTATCAGGTACCAGGTAAAGAAACCTATGGCACCGATGCGGAACAGAGAGAGAAACAGTTTGCCTATTATCTCCATTCCAAAGGCCATACCGTTGTTCTCAACAAACAGTATCTTGAACCACGGCGTGACGTCAATACTTTCGCCAAGAGACATGCCGGTCTTGACCAGGATCTTGATAATCTGATCAATAACCAGTACAGAAAGGACTATTATAAGCGAAATAAGTCCCTGACGGGAAGTCTTGCTGCTCTCCGGCTGAAAGTTATCCATGACGGGAATCAATGTTTGTTCTGCTTGGCCTCAATGCAAAGTGTAGCGTGAGGTACGGCGCGAAGACGCTCCTTGGGAATGAGTTTGCCTGTCTCGCGGCATATACCGTATGTCTTGTTCTCAATACGTACAAGTGCAGCCTGAAGTGACTGGATGAACTTCATCTGACGCTGTGCCAGACGTGTGGTTTCCTCCTTTGAAAGGGTGTTGGCTCCCTCCTCAAGGACCTTGTAAGTGGGAGATGTGTCATCAGTACTGTTGTTGTCGGCATTCATAAGAGAGGCCTTGAGTGCATCATAGTCCCTCTGTGCAACTTCAAGTTTTTCATTGATAATCTGACGGAACTCCTCAAGTTCCTCATCAGAATAGCGGTTCTTCTCTGCCATAGCGGGGAATTTTAATTGGTTGTTAAGGTTTATATTTTCTCTATTTGAACTTTCAGTGTGTACTCATCGAACGATACATCCTCAAACTTGTCAAGAGCGGGAACTATCTCGATTGAATCGGCCAGAACCTGACTCTTTATCCACTCCTCGTATTCGCGTACGGCGGCATCGGTCTGCTCATTGGACTCCAGACGCACTTTGATGCGGTCTGTAATCTCAAGACCTGTCAGTTTACGTACATCCTGGATACGCTTCTTGAGTTCACGGGCTATACCCTCGCGCTTGAGCTCATCGGTCAGCTGGATGTCAAGTGCGACGGTCAGCGTACCCTCGTTGGCTACTACCCAGCCCGGGATATCCTCGCTGAAGATCTCAACCTCGGTGGTATCGACAGTAGCGGTAGTGCCGTTGATATCGAATGTGAAGCTGCCGTTCTGCTCCAGTGCGGCAACATCCTCCTGGCTCATGTTCTGAACAGCTGCGGCTACGCCCTTCATCAGAGGACCGAACTTCTTGCCCAGTATCTTGAAGTTGCACTTTACCTTCTTGACCAGAACGCTTGTAGCGCCCTCCACGAACTCAACCTCCTTGACGTTGACCTCATCGCGGATAAGTTCCTTGACGGGCTCCAGATGTGAGCGGAGTTCGGCGGTAACGGGGATAAGTATCTTCTGCAACGGCTTGCGCACGTTGATCTTCACGTCATCACGCTTACGCAGTGCCAGCACCATTGAGGTAAGTTTCTGTGCAAGCTCCATACGAGTCTCAAGTTCCTTGTCAACCAGGGAGTCATCGCACTTGGGATACTCGGCCAGATGAACTGATACCGGAGCCTTTGCGCATACGGCGGTAAGGTCACGGAACAGACGGTCAGCATAGAACGGAGCAATGGGTGACATGAGTCTTGCTACGGTCTCCAGGCATGTGTAAAGGGTCTGGTAAGCAGCCAGTTTGTCAGCGCTCATGCTGCTGCCCCAGTAACGGTCACGGGTCAGGTGAACGTACCAGTTGGACAGGTAGTCGTTTACAAAGTTGGTGATCAGACGGCCGGCGCGTGTAGGCTCATAGTCGTCAAGGCTCTCGCGGACATCCTTGGTGAGTGAATTGAGTTCACTCAGTATCCAGCGGTCCATAACGGGACGCTCTGCTACTGCAATCTGGGCGGCTGAATTGTCAAAACCGTCCACATTGGCATACTGGGCAAAGAACTTGTATGTGTTGTGCAGTGTGCCGAAGAACTTACGGGTTACATCCTTCACGCCCTCCTCATCGAACTTGAGGTTATCCCAAGGCTGGGCGTTGGTTATCATGTACCAGCGCAGGGCATCGCTGCCGAACTTTTCAATCTCCTCAAACGGATCAACTGCATTGCCAAGACGCTTGGACATCTTGTTGCCGTTCTTGTCAAGCACAAGGCCGTTTGATATTACGGTCTTGAACGATACGCCGTTCTTGACCATTGTAGCGATAGCGTGCAGCGTGTAGAACCAACCGCGTGTCTGGTCAACACCCTCGGCAATGAAATCGGCTGGGAATACGGTACCGTTGTCAATGAGTTCCTTATTCTCAAACGGATAGTGCATCTGGGCGAACGGCATGGCGCCGCTGTCAAACCAGACGTCTATCAGGTCAAGTTCACGCTTCATGGGACGGCCTGCCTCAGATACCAGGATGATGTCATCCACGTACGGACGGTGCAGGTCAATCTTATCGTAGTTTTCCTGTGTATAAACACCGGGCTGGAATCCTTTCTCCCTGAACGGGTTGGACTTCATAACACCGGCCTTTACAGACTTCTCAATCTCGTTGTAGAGTTCCTCAACAGAGCCGATGCACAACTCGTCGCCACTGTCGTTACGCCATATGGGCAGCGGAGTACCCCAGTAGCGGCTGCGGCTAAGATTCCAGTCATTCAGGTTCTCAAGCCACTTGCCGAATCGGCCCGTACCGGTTGACTCAGGTTTCCACTTGATGGTGTTGTTGAGTTCAATCATCCTGTCACGGGCGGCCGATGCCTTGATGAACCAGCTGTCCAGAGGATAGTAGAGCACCGGCTTGTCGGTACGCCAGCAATGCGGATAGTTGTGAACGTGCTTTTCAATCTTGAATGCTGTGCCCTCCTGCTTCATGCGGATGCACAGATATATATTCAGATCCTCGGCCTTGGATGCGGCAGCCTCATCGTACTTGCCGCCCTCGTTGAACTTGGGATCATATGCGTTCTTTACGTAAGCGCCCTGATACTCCTTGTAGAGGTCTGCATCAACGCAGTTCTTTACGAAATCGGGATCCAACTCATCCATGAGCCAGTACTTACCGGTAAAGTCAACCATGGGACGGGTCTCCATCTTGCGGTTGATCATGAAGAGTGAAGGTATGCCGGCGGCCTTGGCAACGAATGCGTCATCGGCACCGAATGTGGGTGCTATGTGTACTATACCGGTACCGTCCTCGGTGGTTACGTAGTCACCGGGTATTACGCGGAAACCGGCATCGGAAGTCTTGATTGAACCGTCCTCATCCTTGAATACGGGCTTAACCCACGGGAACAACTGCTTGTAGTGCATGCCTACCAGGTCAGCGCCCTTGTACTCGGCAACAATCTGATAAGGGATTACCTTATCGCCCTGTGTGTAGGAGTCAAGTGCCAGTTCTGCGCCCTTGGGATCAAGGTAAGCGCTGAGACGCTCCTTAGCCATCACTGCTGTTACGGGCTGGCCATTGTAGGGGTTGTAGGTACGAACTGCAACGTAGTCAATCTTGTTGCCTACGCAGAGTGCGGTGTTTGAAGGCAGAGTCCACGGGGTTGTGGTCCATGCCAGGAATACAGGTGTACCCCAGCCTGTCATCTCCGGTTTGGGATCAGTCATCGTGAACTGAGCGGTCACGGTGGTGTCCTTTACGTCACGGTAGCAGCCGGGCTGGTTCAGCTCATGGCTTGAAAGGCCTGTACCTGCTGCGGGTGAATAAGGCTGGATGGTATATCCTTTATAAAGATAGCCCTTGCCGTACAACTGCTTGAGCAGCCACCAGAGGGTCTCTATATAGCGATTATCGTATGTGATGTAGGGATTGTCAAGGTCTACCCAATAACCGATCTTCTGAGTCAGATCACTCCAGTGAGCCTTGTATTTCATAACCTCGGTACGGCAGTTCATGTTATAGTCATCGACCGATATCTTCTTGCCTATATCCTCCTTGGTTATTCCCAGTTTCTTCTCAACTCCAAGTTCAACCGGCAGTCCGTGGGTATCCCAACCGGCCTTACGGTTAACCTGATAGCCGCACATGGTCTTGTAACGGCAGAATGTGTCCTTTATGGTACGGGCCATAACGTGGTGGATACCGGGCATTCCGTTAGCCGAGGGAGGTCCCTCGTAGAACACGAATGAAGGACAACCTTCACGCTCCTTTATGCTGCGGGCAAAAAGATCCTCCTTAAGCCAGTCTTCCAACACTTCCTTGTTGACCTTTGACAGGTCCAACTGTCCACGCTCAGCGAACTTTTTCATTATAATTATCTGATATTCAAACTATTGTAACATTATCACGGGACCCCTGCCCCGTAATTTGCCGCAAATTTACTCATTTTATTATTAAGTTTGAAGATGGTAGACATCATTTTTAGTAACTTCGCGGCTGAAAAAAAACGGATACCGACACTCTATGAACATAGCAATAGTCAAATACAATGCCGGAAACATACATTCGGTCATAAATGCGCTGGGAAGACTCGGCGTAAAAGCACTTCTGACCGACAATGAAGAAGAACTCAGAAGGGCCGATAAAGTGATATTTCCCGGTGTCGGTGAAGCCAGTACCACAATGGAGTACCTCAGGGCCCACAATCTGGACCGAATAATCAGGGATCTCAAGCAGCCTGTGTTGGGCATCTGCCTTGGCCAGCAGCTTATGTGCAGCCGCAGCGAGGAGGGTAATGCAGAGTGCCTGGGCATATTTGACGTTCCGGTGCTCAAGTTCAACCCCCAGCGTCATGAGGACAAGGTTCCGCATATGGGTTGGAACACAATCGAGACTGACGGCAAGGGTATCTTCAAGGAATTCGATAAGCCCGAGTACGTATACTTTGTGCACAGTTTCTATGTTCCCGTCTGTGACTGGACCGCAGCCAGGACGGATTACATACTTCCGTTCAGTGCATCACTGCATAAGGACAATTTCTACGCCACCCAGTTCCACCCCGAGAAGAGCGGCGGCACCGGAGAGCGGATTCTTAAGAATTTTCTTGACATTTAAGAGATGGATATCATTCCTGCCATTGACATAATAGACGGCAAATGCGTAAGGCTCACCAAAGGTGACTACAACGCCTGCAAGACATACAGCGACAACCCGCTGGATATGGCTCTCCGCTTTCAGGATGCAGGTATCCGCAGACTTCATCTGGTGGATCTGGACGGAGCCAAAAGCAAGCATATAGTAAACTACCCCACCCTTGAGGCGATTGCCGGACACACCGACCTCACAGTTGATTTCGGAGGCGGAATCAAATCCACCAGCGACCTTGAAACCGCTCTTGGATGCGGAGCCTCAATGGTAACCATAGGCAGCACCGCCGTTACTGACCCGGACCTGATGTCCAGGTGGATTGAGGACTTTGGCCAGGAGCACATTATCCTGGGGGCCGATGCCCGCGACGGAAAGATATCAGTCAACGGATGGAAGGAGGACAGCGCACTGCAGCTGAGCGACTTTATCCATGATTATATGCAGAAAGGAATAACCCAGGTTCTCTGCACCGACATCAACAAAGACGGTATGCTGCAAGGCCCGTCAACTGACCTGTACCGCAGCCTGCTCAAGGAGTTTCCGGGCATATACCTGATTGCCAGCGGCGGTGTAAGTTCAGCCGATGACCTCATTCAGCTCAAGCAGGCCGGACTGCCCGCAGCAATAGTGGGCAAAGCCTATTACGAGGGCCGCATAACACTTGAGCAACTTTCACAACTAAGCCAAGAGTAAGCCATGTTAGCAAAGAGAATAATACCCTGTCTGGATATCTGTAACGGACGCACCGTAAAAGGCACCAACTTTGTAAACCTGCGCGATGCCGGAGACCCCGTGGAACTGGGTAGGCTTTACAGTGAACAGGGCGCCGACGAGCTGACCTTTCTGGATATCACAGCATCTTTTGAGGGACGAAAAACCTTTACAGAATTAGTTGAGCGCATAGCCGCCAACATCTCCATACCCTTCACCGTAGGCGGAGGCATACACGAGCTCAAGGATGTGGAGCGACTGCTCAAGGCCGGAGCCGATAAGGTATCGGTCAACTCGGCCGCTATAAAGAATCCGCATCTGATTGATGAGATTGCACTCAACTTCGGTTCGCAGGTATGCGTGGCCGCCATTGACGCCAAGCAGACCGATGAGGGATGGCGCTGTTTCCTTAACGGAGGCCGCGTACCCACCGACCGCATGCTCTTTGAATGGGCGCATGAGGCTCAGGAGCGCGGAGCCGGCGAGATACTCTTTACCAGCATGGACCATGACGGCGTAAAGCAGGGATTCGCCAATGAGGCCCTGAGACATCTCTCCGATGAACTCAGCATACCCGTTATTGCATCGGGCGGAGCAGGCGCCAAGGAGCATTTCCGCGACGCTTTCACAGAGGGTCACGCAGATGCCGCACTGGCAGCCAGCGTTTTTCACTTCGGTGAGATACCAATTCCCGAATTAAAGCAGTACCTTTGCGACTTGAAAATTCCTATAAGAATATAATTATACCATAAGATGGATATAGATTTTGAAAAAATGGGCGGTCTTGTACCCGCTATCATCCAGGACAATGTAACACGCAAGGTCCTGATGTTGGGCTTCATGAACAAGGAGGCCTATGACAAGACCGTAGAGACCGGAAAAGTCACATTCTGGAGCCGCACCAGAAACTGCCTTTGGACCAAAGGTGAGACAAGCGGCAACTTCCTTAACGTCAAGGAGATTCTCCTGGACTGCGACAAGGACACACTGCTCATCAAGGCACGCCCCGAGGGCCCCGTATGCCACACAGGTGCCGATACCTGCTGGAACGAGCAGAACTCGGTTGACCTGAATTTCCTGTCATACCTGCAGGATTTCATCGACCGCCGTTTCAGGGAGATGCCCGAGGGCTCATACACCACATCACTCTTTAAGAGCGGCGTGAACCGTATGGCTCAGAAGGTTGGAGAGGAAGCCGTGGAGACCGTAATCGAGGCCACCAACGGTACTGACGACCGCCTGATCTATGAGGCATCGGACCTTATCTACCACCTCATTGTGCTGCTCACCTCAAAGGGACACCGCATTGAGGAACTGGCTGCCGAACTGGTAAAACGTCACAAAGAATAAATGGATATTATCGATTATCGCAACGTTGAGGTCCGCCAGGAGGATATGTTCGTCCTGGGCGACGTCACATTTACGGTACAGGAAGGTGATTTTGTCTATCTCATAGGTAAGGTAGGTTCCGGAAAGAGTTCACTCTTCAAGACACTCTACTGTGAGATTGACGTACTCTGCCCCATGCCCGACAGCCACGCCATCGTGCTGGGCATGGACCTGATGACCATCAAGAAGCGCCAGATTCCGCGTCTGCGCCGCCAGATGGGCATTGTATTCCAGGATTTCCAGCTACTTACCGACCGCAACGTATTCGATAATCTGAGTTTCGTGCTCAAATCCACAGGCTGGAAAGACAAGAAACTCATACACCAGAAGATATTCCAGGTACTGGGACTGGTAGGCATGGACACAAAAGGTTACAAGATGCCGCACGAACTCTCCGGCGGAGAGCAGCAGCGTATCTGCATAGCACGTGCCCTGCTAAACGACCCCAAACTCATACTGGCCGATGAGCCCACCGGCAATCTGGACCCCGAGACAGGCCACCAGATCATGGAGATTCTCCACAAAGTGGGACAGAGCGGCACAACCATCCTCATGATTACCCACAACCTGCAGTGGATCCAGGAGTTCCCGGGCCGGGTATTCAAATGTGAGGGACGCAAACTGCTTGTAGATGCAGATGCCACTGTATCTCAGCAGGACGAAGACGAAAACTCAGAAAAACAGTAATAACATGAAAGTATTGAAATTCGGCGGAACATCAGTTGGAACTCCGCAGCGAATGAAAGAAGTGAGCCGCCTGGTCACCGAAGACGGACAGCAGAAACTGGTAGTCCTTTCAGCCATGTCAGGCACAACCAACTCACTGGTAGAGATTGCCCAATACCTCTACGGAGGCAACAAGACAGGTGCAGACGATGTAATCAACCGTCTGCGTGCCAAGTACTACGCCCACGTACCCGAACTCCTGGACAAGAAGGAGAATCAGGATGAACTCCAGAAGTTCCTGGAGGAGAAGTTCAACTATCTCCAGTCATTCTACATTGACGGTTTCTCAGAGAAGGAAGAGAAGATAATACTTGCTCAGGGAGAGCTTATCTCAACATATATGGTCACCTGCTACCTCAAGGAGCAGGGCATCAAGGCCGCATTGCTGCCGGCACTTGACTTCATGAAGACCAACGCCGACGCCGAGCCCGACATGCAGTTCATCTCAGAGAAGGCATCGGCCCAGCTCAAATCCGTTCCCGGCATGCAGATCTATATCACCCAAGGCTTTATCTGCCGCAATTATCAGGGTGACATCGACAACCTGCAGCGCGGAGGCAGCGACTACACCGCATCCATCCTGGGCGCAGCCGTAAAGGCCGATGAGATCCAGATCTGGACCGATATTGACGGCATGCACAACAACGATCCCCGTGTAGTTGACAAGACCCAGCCCGTACGCCACCTCCACTTTGAGGAGGCTGCCGAGTTGGCATACTTCGGAGCCAAGATACTCCACCCCACCTGCATTCAGCCTGCCAAGGCAGCCAACATACCCGTCCGTCTGCTCAACACCATGGAGCCCTCAGCTCCCGGTACGCTGATTGACAACCGCTCGGAGCCCGGCCGCATAGCAGCCGTTGCCGCCAAGGAGAACATCACCGCCATCAAGATAAAGTCAAGCCGAATGCTGCTGGCACACGGCTTCCTCAAGAAGGTATTCGAGGTGTTCGAGACC
>JAFXMB010000143.1 GCA_017530735.1 Bacteroidaceae bacterium
GGCATGACCGCCACCAGTTTCATACCGCAGCAGATAAGGGCAGCCGGTCTGAACCTGACTGATGTACTTACAGAGATTATTGAGGACAGTTTCTAAGAATGAAAACGACAGATATTCCCGCCGAATTTGAGAAAATGCGGTCCCTTGAGGACGATGAGGTGCGCGGTGCCGTACTCTCATTGCTTGATGACCCTGCCTTTGTAAAAATCGTGAAGGGTATGATCAAGGGTGTGCCCATCTGGGTGCACAAACTCTACACCAGACGGTTCAAGACCGTAAACAGTTTCCAGATGGGAATGATTTGTCCGTTCCTGACAAGAATACTGAAAAAGGCTACAACCGGTTTTACGAATGATTTCTCAGCACTGCCCGATGGACGTGAGGATTTCATCTATCTGTCCAATCACAGGGACATAGTACTTGATTCGGCATATCTGGATTACATCCTTATTGTGCTGAACGGCAAGAAATCGGTCGAAATAGGAATAGGCAACAATCTGCTCATTCACCCATGGATTGAGACGCTGGTAAGGCTTAACCGCAGTTTCGTGGTAAACCGTTCGGCCACCGCAGCAGAACTTCTGGAATCATCAAAACAACTCTCCAGATACATACGTTTTGTAATTGAGGAGAAGAAGAGCCCCGTATGGCTGGCCCAGCGTGAGGGACGCGCCAAGGATTCCGATGACCGCACCCAGAAGAGCGTGCTCAAGATGCTGGCCATGTCCGGGCCCGATGAGATGTCACTGTCGGAGAAACTGCAGTCACTGCATATCTGCCCGCTCACCATCAGTTACGAGTATGACCCGTGTGACTGGCTCAAGGCCGCCGAATTCCAGCTGAAGCGTGACAACCCCGATTACGTTAAGAGCGAACAGGCCGGTCTGGACAACATGAAGACCGGCATATTCGGATTCAAGGGACACCTTCATTATCAGTTATCGGCCCCGATAGACAAGGAGATTGCCGCACTTGACAGCGCAGTGCCGCGCAACCAGTTCCTGGACCAGGTTGCTCAGATCATTGACAGGCACATATTTGAGGGTTACCGCATCTACCCCTGCAACCGTATAGCACTGGATATGCTGCGCGGCGACAATGCCGAGGCCGATAAATACACCCCTGAGCAGAAGCAGGCTTTCCAGACCTACCTGGACGGCCAGCTTGCCAAGATTGACATTCCCAATCCCGATTGGGATTTCCTCAGAGAGCGCATACTCACCATGTATGCCAACCCGCTTATAAACCAAAAAAGCGTATTGCAGCAATGAAAAGAACTACTGCCCTTTTACTGACCCTTACCGCCGTTCTGGCGCTTTCATTCACTGCCTGCGTTGAAGACAGGGATAAAGTAGCAACCATGTTCTCCGGCTTTGTGACCGGTTATACCGATGGCCAAGGCTATGTGACAGTCATCAAGAACGACTTTGGTGATGAATACATGGTCAGTGAAAAGACGCAGCAGCTCAAGCCCGACACCCTTTACAGGATGGTGGCATCGTTAGAACTGGATGAGAATAAGACCGCCAAGGTACTTCAGATGGTTCCCACCATTTCACGCAGGGCACCCGTAGACTCACTGGTTCATGACTCGCTGCGTGTAACTGATCCGGTTGAGATACAGAGCGTTTATCTGGGAGGCGGTTACCTGAACATCTATCTGGGCGTAAAGGTTGAGAAAGAGAGTTCTAACCACAAACTGCTCTACTCGCGTCTGGCCACTCCCGGCAAACTGACATTCACTATCTATCACAACGCACGCGGTGACAGACCCGTGTACACCAAGCATGCCTACATATCCATCCCGCTTTACGGTTACGGACTGGCACAAAACGACACAGTCTTCCTGAGTTGCAAGGGCTATCAGGAAGACTATGACTATAAGTTGGTTGTAAAGTGATACTTATTTAAGTCCCTCAAGGATCTTCTTAAGGACTACGGTGGCCGATATCTCACGGTTGGCGGCCTCGGGGATGACCAGTGAGCGCGGGCTCTCTATTACATCATCCGTTACTATCATATTACGGCGTACAGGCAGACAGTGCATGAAGAACGCATTGTCGGTGACTGCCATCTGACGGTCGCTGATAGTCCAGCTGCGGTCCTTGTTCAGAACCTCACCGTAATGCTCAGGGCTGGCGCATGACCAGTTCTTTCCGTAGATGAAGTGTGCACCCTCAAAGGCTTTCATCTGATCATACTCTATACGGGCACCTGCGGTGAACTTGGGGTCAAGTTCATAGCCTTCAGGGTGTGTAATCACTACATCATATCCGGCTGCAACCATCCACTGTGCGAATGAGTTGGGAACAGCCTGCGGCAGGGCCTTGGGATGCGGAGCCCAGCTCATGACAACCTTGGGACGCTCTACGGTCTTGTGCTCCTCGATGGTGATCCAGTCGGCAAAGCTCTGGAGCGGATGTCCGGTAGCGGCCTCCATTGAGAATACGGGACGACCGGAGTACTGGATGAACTGGTTCAGGATCTTCTCCTCATAGTCATCCTGACGGCTCTCAAAACGGGCAAACGAACGGACGCCAATTACATCGCAGTAGCAACCCATTACGGGGATGGCCTCAAGCAGATGCTCCGACTTGTCGCCGTCCATGATGACGCCGCGCTCGGTCTCCAGTTTCCATGCGCCCTGGTTGACATCCAGGACAATCACGTTCATACCCAGGTTCAAGGCAGCCTTCTGGGTGCTCAGACGGGTACGAAGACTGGAGTTGAAGAACACCATGAGCAGGGTCTTGTTGCGGCCCAACTCTACATATTTGAAACGGTCTCTCTTTATCTCAAGGGCCTCCTGCAATGCCTGATGCAAATCGCCCAGATCCTTAACGCAAGTAAAGTGTCTCATCATCAAAAGGATTTATTGTCTTGTCTGGCCATCACCGTTGATAAGCCATTTGTATGTTGTTATCTCTTCAAGTCCCATGGGACCGCGGGCATGCATCTTCTGGGTGCTGATGCCAATCTCTGCTCCGAGTCCGAACTGTGCACCGTCGGTGAATGCCGTTGATACGTTCACATAGACGCAGGCGGCATCGATGTACTGCTGGAACTTGCGTGCGTGCTCAGCGTTCTCAGTCACTATGCACTCACTGTGGTGTGAGGTGTTGACGCGAATGTGCATCAGGGCCTCGTCATATGAGGAAACGGTCTTGATTGACATGCGGTACGCCAGGAACTCCTTGCCGAAACTCTCATCGGTGGCATGTTCCAGCAACTGTGCGGGATACTTGCCTTCAAGGGCTGCGTATGCCTGCTCATCGGCCTCAATGACTACGTTCTTGTCAGCCATCCGGATGCAGAGTTCAGGCAGGTCCTTGAGACGGTCGGCGTGTATTACCAGTGAGTCAAGCGCATTGCAGACGCTGACGCGGCGGGTCTTGGCGTTGAATATGATATCAGCACCCTTCTTGAGGTCACCCTCTTTGTCAAAGTAGGTGTGGCATACTCCGGCTCCGGTCTCGATGCACGGGATCTGAGCCTGCTCGCGTACCGACTTGATAAGGCGTGCGCTGCCGCGGGGAATGAGCAGGTCTACCATACCGACTGCCTTCATGAGTTCGGCGGCAGCCTCATGGCCGGCGGGAAGCAGTTCAACCACATGGGGGTCGATGCCCTTCTCTGCCAATACGCGGTGTATCAGGTCAACTATGGCGCAGTTGGAGTCATAGGCGTCGCTGCCGCCCTTGAGGGCACAGGCGTTGCGTGACTTGAAGCACAGTGAGAATACGTCAAAACTTACGTTGGGGCGGGCCTCATATATGACGCCTATCACACCGAACGGAACACGTACACGGGTCAGTTTCATGCCGTTGGGACGTACACGCTCATCGATGACCTTGCCCGCCGGGCTCTCCAGTTCTGCTACGTGGCGCATATCGGAGGCAATGCCCTTAAGGCGGTCCTCGGTAAGGAGCAGGCGGTCATAGACAGGGTTGCTGCGGTCCATGCGGGCCAGGTCTTTGGCGTTGGCCTCAAGCAGAACGGCAGAGTTGCTCTCAATGGCATCGGCCAGTGTGAGCAGCAGGTCATTTATCTGATTCTCCTCCAAAACGGGAAGAGAGTAAGATGCATCTTTAAGGAGTTGTAGGGTTTTCTCTATCATGGTTACTTTTTTGAAGCATGGAAACGTGTGCAACGGGCATTCTCAGGATCTGAAAGGACCTCAATGAGCACATCCTGACGGCGGCCGTTGGCTATGCGTACCTCAATGCCGTCGGCGGCTACGCCCAGGGCGGTCTTCATCTTGGTCATCATGCCGCCGCGTCCGTACTGGGACTTGCTGCTGCTTACGCAACCGGAGTAATCGTCATCGGGGTATACGTCATGAATGAGTTCCGATCCGGGCTCATCGGGGTTACCTGTGAACACACCGTCCACATTACTCAGGATAACCAGTATCTCGGCCTCCATCATGCGGGCCACCAGACCTGACAGTTCATCGTTATCGGTAAACATAAGTTCCTCTACCGATACGGTGTCATTCTCATTGATTACGGGTACCACGCCGTTGTCAAGCATTGCAGTCATACAACGCATCTGGTTGGCGTGAAGGGTCTCATTGGTAAAGTTCTCCTTTGTGGTGAGAATCTGTCCAACGGTTATTCCGTACTCCTGGAAAAGGTCATAATAGTGCTCTATCAGCTTGGCCTGGCCTACAGCGGCAAAGAGCTGGCGGCTGGTCACGCTCTTTTCATCCTTGAGCATGGGTAACGCTCCGCGTCCTGATGCAACGGCACCTGACGATATGAGCAGCACCTCAATTCCGCGATGTCTGAGTTCAGCTATCTGATCCACCAGAGCGGCCATGCGGGCCAGGTCCAGACGACCGTCCGGACGTGTAAGCACATTGCTGCCTACCTTGACAGCTATACGTTTGGGGTTATTCATTGTTCCTGTAAAAGTTGTTCTGCACGATCCCTGTCCTCGGGGTTTACCAGGACGCTTAACGGACCGGCCATTGCGGTATATGTTGAGAATATTGCACTCATGGAGTTATTCATGATCATAGCCGGTATGCCGTCGGCCTCAAGACGGGACCTCACCACCTCTGCTTCAAAGGCCTGACCCTTGAAAATGCATACCAAATCCTGTTTTTCATTCATGATTACTATGTATTAACTGTTGTGAATTCGCAAAGTTAATGATTTTTCCATACCTTTACGTCGATATGTTACTCAAACGCTTAGTTATATTCTCAATATTGTCTGTAAGCTTCCTTGTAGCACACGCTTCAGCAATCAATGACGACACCGCCGTTTCAGATACCATCCGGTTCGATGACGGCGCATGGTACGCCGGTCAGATATCGGACTCACTCTTTAACGGTTACGGCAAAATGTTCTATGCCGACAGCACAATCTATGAGGGCGAATGGAAAGACGGACTGTGGGACGGAAAGGGAGAGGTCTTCTTTCCGGACGGTGACTATTACAAGGGAGAGTTCAAGGAACACAAGTTCAGCGGTTACGGAGTATACCTCTATTCGGACAGTTCAAGATATGAAGGCCAGTGGGAGAACGGAATGTTCAACGGCGCCGGATCCATGACCTACCCGGACGGCAGCATATACACCGGTGAATGGATGAATGACCGCAAGCACGGAGTGGGAGTACTTTATAACGCCGGCACGCAGTCCCTGCTCAAGGGTTATTTCAACAATGACGTATTCATGCCGTCATGGTCAGAACCCGCACCCCAGATAGTCAGCGACGGTAAGGAGCATCTGAGTGACATGGCTTCAGTATTCGTGTCATACGGACTCAATCAGATTCTCTCATTTTCTGTCGATTACCACGTATCGGACCACTTCTTTGCCGGCGGTTCACTGGGATTCAACACCTCAAGCCGCAGGATAGGCGAAGTATCCGAGACATACGATGACGAGACCGGCGAAAAGAACGTTCTGGTTGAGTGGAACGCGTACATGGATGAAGTCCTTACCGAGAACACCTACAACATGATGAAACTGGCAGCCGAGTGCGGAATCAGCCTGGACTGGTTCTCGATAGGTGTTCAGGCCGGTATCTCACTTAAGAACACCATACGCAACTGCCGCAGTCTGGAGCACAACGACAGTTACTATGAACCGGGTACTCTCTACTACCGCGAGAAAGTAACCGGAGCAAGATTTGCCTATGACTTCTTTGCAGATATGATGCTGAGCCGCCCCAAAAGAGGAAGCATATACGCCATCTCAGTGCGCACCGGCTACAGCAACATTGACGGATTCCACATAGGAGCAGGCTTAACCTTCTGACATCAACCGACATGACCATACGCAGATTCATAATCCCCGTCATCTTTACCCTCTTATCCCTTGCGGGATATGCGGCAACTCCCAATGACAGCATCCCTGTAGATACGCTGTTTCTGGATGACGGATCACTTTACGTAGGTCAGGTCCGTGACTCGCTGCTGAACGGTCGCGGAATGTGCATATTCCCCGACGGCACGGTCTATGACGGCGAGTGGAAAGACGGATTATGGAACGGACAGGGTACGGTGGTCTATCCCGACGGTGACATCTACAAGGGAGAGTTCATAAACCATATCAAGGAGGGCAAGGGCACCTACATCTACAACAGCGGAGCACGTTATGACGGCGAGTGGAAGGCCGATATGTTCAACGGTCAAGGCAGACTGCTTTTTGAGGACGGAGGTACTTATGAAGGCGCCTGGAAAGATGACATGAAACACGGATACGGCAGGCTTGTCTCACCCGA
>JAFXMB010000144.1 GCA_017530735.1 Bacteroidaceae bacterium
AGGATATCTATTCCGGCAGTGGCCAACGGCGGATAGTTGGGCGAACGGAATGCGTGGAATGACGTTGAGTCGGCCTTGGTGCTGCGGTTGCCTCGTAGCAGCTGCGAGTTGAAGAATATGCAGACCTCAGGAACAACGGCGCTGCCGTCGGGGTTCTTGGCAACCGCTATTTCGACCGATGAAATCAGGTTCTCCTTGCCGTCGGTGCGGGGACGCCCCACAGGAAGCTGGCTTCCGGTAAAGATGACCGGTTTGGAAAGGTTTTCAAGCATGAAACTCAGGGCCGATGCCGAATAGGCCATGGTATCGGTTCCATGCAGGATCACGAATCCGTCATATTCATCATAGCGGTCACGGATGATCTCTGCCAGACGCACCCAAAGTGACGGCTCCACGTCCGATGAGTCTATCAGGGGTGAGAATGAATAATGGTCAATCCTGCAGGTGAATTTACCAAGTTCAGGCACAAACTCCATCAGCCCGTCAAAGTCAAACGGTGTCAGGGCACCGCGGCTGTCCTCTTTCATTCCGATGGTGCCGCCGGTGTAAATGAGCAGTACTGACGAGCCTTTGTTCTCCATTCCTTAATATACGGCTATGCACTCCATCTCAACCAGCCAGCCCGGACGGCAGACAGGAGCCTGCACTATTACCCGGGGGCAATCGGGGAAACGGGTGTCAAATATTTTCTTAACAACGCCATAGTCTGCCGAATCACGCAGATACACAATCATTGCACCTACCTGCGGGAACCCGCATCCGGCTTCATTGAGCAGGACCTGCACGTTCTCTATCATGCGGTCGGTCTGGCTCACAATATCTCTTTCGTACAGAATCTTTCCTTTATTGTCAATGCTGGCAGTGCCGGATATGTACACATGACGGCGGTCGGGATACTCTACCTGTGTGCCGCGTTCAAACCTTACGCCATACTGTGAAGTCCGGTTCAGATGACTCTCACCGTTCAGATATTTTACCTGAATACCTGGACCCGATACGGCTACGGCATCAAGCATGACTTTGTTGTTATACTCGGCTGTACGGCCCTCTATCCCGGTGCTGGCTATGAAATGGGTATCGGGAGTAAGTCCGTGACGGTCAAAAACGGTATTGCGACCCTCTACCACACCCTTGTAATTGACATCTATGTTCTGGACAAAGAGCCAGGTGCGCATGCAGTCGTTCTCAAGTGAGAGACCCTGCGATTCAAGTTCCCCGCTCAATTCATCCAGAAGGGCTACCGTCTGGTTGTAAGAGCCGTCGGCGTCAGATACTCCGCCTGTAAACCAATACTCGTCAATACCTCTTTCGGTGACCTTGTGCATCCGGTCACTGATACGGCATATGGCAGCTGACTGACGGCACCATATCATTGCCGATATCTTGGTTCCGTTAAGAGGAGTCTGGCCGATAACCGATACAGGACAGTCAAACACCAGACGCTCACGCAGCAGTGCGGTCTGATTGGCAGGATCACTCAGAAAGAAACGCATCAGCACCGGAGTACCCTGGGACTGCACCACCTGGGCCGTCTGCGCCAGCAAAAGGTCCAGTTGTCTCTCAAAAGGCAGCATGACGTCTGTGAGCGTGAGCACGGAGAATGACTCGGTAATGTGCCAATCACCCTCCGGAGTCCATTTTCCGGTCTGTATCAGGATATTATTGTCAGAGTATTTGGAGTAAAGCATTGATACCAATGGATAAATATGCCGCGAATATAGCGTTTTTCGGTCTATAAGCTTTGCCGAATGGGGTAAAAAGAATACATTTGACGTCACGAAAATCAAAAAACATCATTAATAAGTATGAAAAGATTATTCATTATCGCATCATTGGTGCTCTTAGGCGCAACTGTTTCCGCACAGGAAGCAGAGAAGAAAGAGGCACCTAAAGGTTACCAGTTCACAACGGTAGATTCACTTGGAATAACACCAGTCAAGGACCAGGCAAACTCAGGTACCTGCTGGTCATTCTCATCAATAGGATTCTTTGAGTCAGAGTTGCTCCGCCTGGGTAAGGGTGAGCATGACCTGGCCGAGATGTTCGTGGTACATAAGACAATGGAGGACCGCGCCAAGGCAGCCGTACGTCTGCACGGAGACATTGAATTTGCACAGGGAGGCAGTTTCTATGATGTGGTTTACTGCTGGAGAAACTACGGTATGGTTCCCCAGGAGGTTATGCCCGGCATCATGTACAAGAGTGACCGCATCAACCACTCAGAACTGACCGCCGTAGCCAAGGCATATGTAGACGCCCTGGCCAAGAGCAACATAAAGAAACTGACCGATGTATGGCAGAAAGGATTCTCCGGAATCTACGACGCCTACATTGGCGAGTGCCCTGAGAAGTTTACTTACAACGGCAAGGAATACACCCCGCAGTCATACGCCCAGTCTCTGGGTCTGAACATGGATGATTACGTATCACTTACATCATTCACCCACCATCCTTTCTATGAGCAGTTCATCATTGAGATACAGGATAACTGGCGCTGGGGTCAGTCCTACAACCTGCCGCTTGACGAGTTCATGCAGGTAATGCACAACGCAATAAAGAACGGTTACACATTTGCCTGGGGTGCCGATGTATCCGAACCCGGATTCCTGCGTTCAAAACCCGCAGTATGTGTAATACCCACCGATGAGGACAAGGAGAACAAAATTCTGCGTGAGCCCGGACAGGAGAAGGAGATCACTCAGGAGATGCGTCAGGAGGGTTTTGACAACTGGGAGACCACCGATGACCACGGCATGCAGATATTCGGTATAGCCAAGGACCAGAACGGCAAGGAGTATTTCATGGTAAAGAACTCATGGAACACCACAGCCGGCAACAACGGCATCTGGTATGCCAGCGATGCTTACGTTGCTTTGAAAACCATCAACATCCTGGTTCACAAGGACGCCCTGCCCAAGGATATCAAGAAAAAACTTGGCATCAAGTAACAGCAGATTATAATTCCGAACATATAAGAAAAGAGACGTTCACACAACGCCTCTTTTTTTATTTTATTTTATATCTTTGCATTTTGGAACAAACCGGTCTCTTTAGGGGACCTAAAACTTCAACTCATGGATAAAATAAAAAATAACATAAATAATGAACTTCAGATGGAATTATGTGCCCCCCACCCCGGAGATGACAGAGGCAGCCAATGAGCTTTCAAAGGCTGTCGGGATCAGTCCCGTACTCTGCCGCCTTCTGATTGAAAGAGGCATAAAAGACAAAACCGAAGTACAGAAATTCTTTAACCCGCAACTGAACGAACTGCTTGATCCTTGGCTCATGGATGACATGGACAAGGCGGTAGCACGTATCAACAGCGCCATAGAGCGTGGCGAGCGCATTCTGGTTTACGGTGATTATGACGTTGACGGCACCACAGCCGTAGCGTTGGTTTACAACTTCCTCAAAAGGGATTACGACAACCTTGACTACTACATTCCCGACCGTTACAATGAGGGTTATGGAGTGTCTGAGCAGGGTGTCAATTACGCCTATGAGACCGGCGTAAAACTGGTTATCGTGCTTGACTGCGGCATCAAGGCCATCCAGGAGATTGCCTATGCCAAGGAGAAGGGCATCGACTTCATTGTATGTGACC
>JAFXMB010000145.1 GCA_017530735.1 Bacteroidaceae bacterium
CAAAACGAGTGAATTACGGCTGTTTTTCTGACATTATGCATATCATTTTGAATTTTTTGCATTATTAACATGAAAAAAATTGCGTATTCTTTGTCTGTTTTGATGACAAATGGTAACTTTGCAAACGATTTTGGTAGCAAAATAACAAATTATACAAAATAATTCCAAAAACTATGGACAAACAGGTAAAGAATTACGTTGACAAATTCATGGCTGAGCTTATAGCCAAGAATCCCGGTGAGAAGGAATTCCATCAGGCAGTTAGTGAGGTTGTAGAGAGCGTTGCTCCTTATATCCTTCAGAACCCTTACCTCCTGGATCAGAAGATCATGGAGCGTATCGTTGAGCCCGAGAGAGTTATCATGTTCCGTGTGCCTTGGATGGATGATAAAGGTGAGATTCATGTAAACCGCGGTTTCCGCGTTCAGATGAACAGCGCCATCGGCCCGTACAAAGGTGGTGTACGTTTCCACTCAAGCGTTAACCTGAGCATCATGAAGTTCCTTGCTTTTGAGCAGACCTTCAAGAACAGCCTTACCACTCTGCCTATGGGTGGTGCCAAGGGTGGTTCAGACTTCAGCCCGCGCGGCAAGTCAGACGCCGAGGTAATGCGTTTCTGCCAGAGTTTCATCAACGAGCTTTATCGTCATATCGGTCCTGACACTGACGTACCTGCTGGTGATATAGGTGTAGGTGGCCGTGAGGTTGGTTTCATGTTCGGTCAGTACAAGAAGCTCAAGAACGAGTGGACCGGTACTTACACCGGTAAGGGTCAGTGCTGGGGCGGTAGCCTGCTGCGTCCCGAGGCAACCGGTTACGGTGCTTGCTACTTTGCACAGGATATGCTTGCCACACGCGGCAAGAGCTTCAAGGGCCAGACTGTAGTTATCTCAGGTTCAGGTAACGTTGCCCAGTATGCTGCCGAGAAGGCTATGCGTCTTGGTGCCAAGGTTGTTACCTTCTCTGATTCAAACGGTTACATCTACGATCCCGAGGGCATGACCGAGGAGAAGATCGCTTATGTAAAGAACCTCAAGAACGTTATCCGTGGCCGTATCAAGGAGTATGTAAAGCAGTATCCTAACGCCAAGTACTTTGAGGGCGAGCGTCCTTGGGGCGTTAAGTGCGACATCGCTATGCCTTGCGCTACCCAGAACGAGATTGTGCTTAAGGATGCTGAGAAGCTGGTTGCCAACGGTTGCTACTGCGTAACCGAGGGTGCCAACATGCCTACCACTCCCGATGCAATCGCTCTGTTCCAGAAGAACAAGATGCTGTACTCACCCGGTAAGGCTTCAAATGCCGGTGGTGTATCAACATCAGGTCTTGAGATGTCACAGAACTCAATGCGTCTTAAGTGGACCGCTGAGGAGGTTGATGAGAAGCTGCATCGCATCATGTCAGATATCCACGCTGCCTGCGTTAAGTACGGTACCGAGGAGGATGGCTACATCAACTACGTTAAGGGTGCCAACATTGCCGGCTTCATCAAGGTTGCCAACGCAATGTGCGAGCAGGGTCTTGTTTAATACCCGCATAATTCATAATTTTGGGCTGGCTTAATGAAAGCCGGCCCAATTTTTTTCTACAGGATGGCAGAAAACGAACACAATCAAACGGTACTCATGGCCAGGAGGATAAAAAGGATACTCCTGGTATGCAACAATTATGACAGTTATTCTCTTGAGGAGGACGGTCATATTGAGGCACAGATTGCACAGGACTATGCGGAACTCAACCTGAGTAACCCGCCTGACATTGTACGTGTATCGACCACAGTCGAGGCATTGGAACTTGCCAAGTCCGATATGTCATTTGACCTGGTAATCACCATGTATAACGTGGGTGAGATTAATGTGTTTGATTTCTCCAAGCAGATGAAGGAGATTGCGCCCGATACGCCTATCGTACTGTTGGCCACATTCTCACGTGAGATATACAACCGCATGCAGGACCGCGCCAACAGCGCCATTGACTGGTTCTTCTGCTGGAACAACTCGACCGACCTGATGATTGCCATCATCAAGCTGCTTGAGGACCGCATGAATGCCGAGCATGACATCCTGGAGGAGGGCGTACGAGCCATCCTGCTGATTGAGGACTCGGTACGTTACTACTCGACCTATCTGCCCGTTCTTTACAAACTGGTACTGCAGCAGAACAGTGAGGCCATCCGCGATACCCTGAACGAGAAACAGCAGACTCTGCGCAAGCGCTCACGCCCCAAGATTCTTATGGCAACCTGCTATGACGAGGCTGTTGAGCTGTATGAGCGTTACAAGCAGAACATACTGGGAGTGATATCGGACATAGGATTCGTAATCCATAAGGACGATGCTCCCGAGACCGAGAAACTGGATGCAGGTATAGACCTGTGCAACCATATCCATGCCGATAATCCCACAATGCCCATCCTGATGCAGTCATCACAGGAGAGCATGCGTGAGGTGGCCGAGCAACTTGGCGTGGGCTTTGTGGTCAAGACCTCAAAGACACTTACCCATGACCTGTCTGAGTACATCGGCCGTGAATTCGGATTCGGCGATTTTGTGGTGACTGATCCCAATACGGGTGAGGAACTGCTCCGAGCCAGTGACCTGTACGGATTCGAGAAGATCATCAAGAACATATCGGACCGCGATTTCCGCCGTCTGAGTGATAAGAACTACATATCCCGCTGGTTGTTTGCGCGCGGTCTGTTTGCGTTGGGCAAGCAGCTGCGTCCGCTCACCATCCATAATGACTCGGAACTGCCCGAGATACGCCGCATCAACCTTGAGGTGATACATGATTTCCGTATCAACCAGGGAGTAGGTGTGGTTGCAAAGTTTGATCCCGCAACCTATAACGACACGATACGTTTTGCCCGTCTGGGTAACGGATCTCTGGGCGGCAAGGCGCGTGGTCTGGCATTCCTGAACCATATTCTGGTCAAGTACGATATGTATGACAAGTATGAGGACGTGCGTATTACCGTGCCTCGTACCCTTGTCATCACCACCGAGTATTTTGACCGTTTCATCATAGACAACGGACTTCAGTACGTCATCAATTCCGATATTTCCGATGAGGAGATACTGGCCGAGTTCGTGGCATCGACCCTGCCTCGTGACCTGATTGACAACCTGAAGGTATTCATACACAATATCCGCAAGCCTCTTGCCGTACGCTCATCGTCAAAACTGGAGGATTCATACTACCAGCCGTTTGCCGGAGTCTACTCAACGTACATGATTCCGCGCACCGACAATGAGGACCAGCAGCTGCGTCTGCTCTCCAAGGCCATCAAGAGCGTATATGCATCAATCTTCTTTGCATCGTCCCGTAGTTACATAACCGCTACGGCCAATGTGATATCCGAGGAGAAGATGGCCATCATACTGCAGGAGATATGCGGCAGCAGCGACCAGGGTTATTACTTCCCCACGCTGTCAGGTGTGGCCCGTTCGGTCAACTTCTATCCCATAGGTCACGAGAAGGCCGAGGACGGTATCGTGAAGGTTGCGTTCGGTCTTGGTAAGGCTGTGGTAGACGGTGACCAGGTGCTCCGTTTCTCACCCAAGTACCCCAAGCATGTGCTGCAGACATCGACCGTGGAGCAGACCATGACCGAGACCCAGAAGTCCATGTTCGCGCTCAATCTCAAGCCCGAGAAATTCACCACTTCAATCGATGATGCCGTAAACCTGGAGCGCATACCCATTGCAGACTGCGAGAAGTTCCGCAACCTTAAGCATGTGGTATCTACCTTTGATTTGGAGAACCAGCGAATGGTGGATTCGGCATACCCCACAGGCCCCCGGTTCGTAACCTTTGCCCAGATGCTCAAGTACAAGACTTTCCCGCTGGCCGAGATTGTGGATGAACTGCTTGACATTGCTCGCAAGGAGATGAAGTGCGGCGTTGAGATAGAATTTGCGGCCGATATAGACCGCGGCGGCAATCCTAACAAACTGCCCAAGTTCAATGTGCTGCAGATACGTCCCATATCAGTTGACAGCCGCAACGTGGATGTTGACTGGGATGAGATTGATACCAACGGTGCCGTTATCAGGTCAGAGAGTGCTTTAGGCACAGGCTGGATAAAGGGTCTGACCGATGTGATATACCTTAAGATGGATGTGTTCGATACCCAGAAGACGGTGCAGATGGCCCGGGAGTTGACGGCCATGAACAACCGGATGCGTGCCGAAGGACGCAACTATGTCCTTATAGGTTATGGCCGATGGGGATCAAGCATACCGTCGCTGGGCGTACCTGTTCAGTGGGGAGACATATCGGAGGCAAAGGTGATAGTGGAGTGCAGCCTGGAGGATTTCCGTGTGGATCCCAGCCAGGGTACCCATTTCTTCCAGAACCTGACATCATTCAATGCCGGTTACATCAACGTGGATCCGTACTCTGGTAGGGGTGATGTGTTTGATTATGAAGTACTTGAAAAACTGCCCGCCGTTGAGGAGACCGAATTCCTGCGTCATGTCCGCTTTGAACGCGAACTTGAAATCTGCATAGACGGCCGCAATAACAAAGCATTTGTAAAATAAAATATCTAATAATACGTAACTCATTAAGGCTCAGGAGGTCGCTCTTGAGCCTTTTTTCGTCCGGATTAAATAAAAAAATATTTGTATAATAATTATTGATAATGACGGTTAATTTTTATACATTTGTGCCCGTTAACTCAATAGCCTTAGAAAGGACAATAATGTATTCATAATAATCCTACCAATCAATTATGTTTAACTCTTTTGAGAGGGAGCACGGGAGTGCTCTCGCGGGTCGTGGTGTTTTCCAAAAGCACCTTCTGATTGTTATTTCTTTCCTATTATTGGGAAGTCTCAGTGCCCAGGCTGACTGCTGGCACTTCAGGGGCAACGGTAATCACGCGGTGATTAACCACCCGTCGTTTGACCGTCCTTATCTGAGGTTTACCGCCATGTTCTTTGACAAGACGGCAAACAACAACGGCTATTTTGTAAAACAGAAACCGACCCAGAACGGCGCCATTCCCAGTAGCGCTGCCGATGGCCCGGCCATTTTCATCGACGGACAGTATGCATGTTCGCCTATCTATGAGTTTGGTTGGAACGGTGACGGTGACGGTGCATGGAGTGCCTGCGGCAATGATACATGGTGGGGAAACACCTACAAAGCCAAGATTAACGGCATAACCTACACCATCAAGTTCTACAACCCGTATCATGACGGTGACAGCAAACGTATGTATGTGAACGTCCTGATATTCCCGGATGCCCTGCCTCATGGCAAGACCACTACCGTAAAGATTGCGGGTATGTGGAAGATGAACAGGGACCAGAAGACTCCTGTCGAGGAGGCATATACCTGGAATTTCAACGGTCTGGGAACTTTTGGCGTATCAAGCCCTACGGCAGTTACATATGACTTTGATCACATTCTGTTAAGCGGTAACCTGAAAGCCGGATATGGTACAAATACCGTAGGTTCTTTTGAGGGTGCCAATTTAGATAACATCGCATGGACGAAGCAACTGACCACAACGGCTTCATTTAATTCCAGTCTCACTTCATTCACCCGTGAGAAGATGGAGTTTAAGGGCAGAACTGATTACTATAATGAGGTCAAGACTTATTTCGAGTACGTAATCACACGTACGGGCTATTCTCCTGCCGAATTTAATGCTCTGCCGGACAACCAGAAACTGAGCATGAAATATTACATGTGGTATGTTGTGTACGTACCCGGTTACATGCGTGCCAAAGACCTTCAGGCATCAACGGCAAATATCTGGAACAAGGAGGTGAATCTTTCGTGGGGAACCGAGGGAAATGACGGTAACGGTACATGGAGCATATACCGTTATGATAATTCCGAACTCAAGAACGGTGTACTTGTAGCAGAGAATATCAACAAGTCAACCCGTGCCTATACGGTAGTCAATCCTGCCTATGACAAGGATTACTATTATGAGGTTTCATTCATACCTACTAACGGTGAACGCCGTAACGAGTTGTCCACTCATGTGGCAAGCAATCTTAAGCGTGAATGGTCTTTCAGCAATTTCAAGGCTGACACTGACACTACCGGTTCCAAGATTATCCTGAAATGGAACCATAACCCCATAGGTAACGCCAGCAAGAAGAGTTATACACTTCATGTTCAGCGCTCCACAGACTATAAGGTGAGCGATCCCGGTAAGGCTACATGGGAGGATATCCATACCGTTACCATTACCAATGACTCAACCAACATGGGTTCATATACCGATGCTTCGGGTCTTTCAGCAAACCATAACTATTTCTACCGTCTGGTAGTCAATGTGTTGGAAAAGGATATGACCAGCCAGGTGGTTAACAAGAAACTGGGTGGTTCCAAGATTCTCTCGTTCTCGGCGACCAGAGGATCATACAACAATATGGTCAAGGTTAAGTGGACCGTACAGCAGGTGGGTTCCGATGTGACCAACTTCATCATCCAGCGTCGTCCTCTGGGCAGCAACGATGAGTTTGCATGGGCCGATATCTACAGCACCAGCGGTACCGCTTCGGGTTACAGCTATGATGATGTGACTGCGCTGCCCGGTACCTACAACGAGTACAAGGTGGTTGTATGGAGTCAGAACGGTAAAACCGTGTCATATGATGATTCCGATGTGGCCGACGGATTCAGTCTCTCTACAGGAACGCTGAGCGGTAACATCACTTATGGAACAGGAACTGCAGTAGCAGGTGCCAAGGTGGTGCTCAAGCGCCAGGAAGATGACGGCCTGTCATCGGGTATGCACTCCGTAAGGTTCTCAGGAAACGGTACCGGTTTCAAGTACGATTGTGACCTGACTACGCTTAAGAATCTGTTGGAGAAGGATTTCTCTGTTCAGATGTACATCAATCCTGATACTGTAATGGCCGGTAACAACCGCAGCATCCTGCTCGATGTATCGTACTCCTTTACATTGGATCTGAGATATGACAATACAAAGAAACTGTATCACCCGGCTGTGTGGCTCCAGGGAGAGACCTACTTGACAAATCTTGATGTAAAACCGGGAGAGTGGACACATCTTACCGTATCACATAAGCAGGGATCTTATACAGCCTTGTCAATTACAAGAGGAGACAGCATCTTATCGGATACGGTTAAGAGTGGCAATGAAATAGTGAAAACAGATGCTAAAGTCAACGTAACGTTGGCCGATGGCATATCCATTGCCAACAATTCAAGTTTCAGCCAGACCGAGTATTACAACGGTTACATTGATGAGTTCCGATTCTTTACCCGTGCTCTTTCACATGCCGAGTTGCTCAAGAACTACAATCATCCGCTTACCGGAAACGAGAAGGACCTGGCTATATATTATCCGTTTGACGAGGGCATGACCGTACAGAGTCTGGCATATGACCTGTCCAGGACCAACAATGTCAGCAACGGCCGTCATGGCTTGTCCAAGATTCCGGCAGCCAGCAGTAACTACATTCCCAATGAGGATCAGTTGAGCCTGATGGCATATACTGACAGTCTGGGATACTATGAGGTTCGCGGTATTCCTTACACAGGAGAGGGAACCAGCTACAGCGTTATCCCAAAGATGGGAATACATGAGTTCTCACCTGTTTCCAAGTCCCGTTTTGTAAGTCAGGCTTCACTTATACACAACGGTGTTGACTTTGAGGACGTATCATCATTCCCTGTAAGTGGTAAGATATTCTATTCAGGTACCGATTATCCCGTTGAGGGTGCCAACCTCTACGTGGACGGAATGATCTGCGCCAGTGACGGCAAGATCATTGAAAGTGCCGAGGACGGAACGTTCACCATAAGCGTGCCCATAGGAAACCACTTCATTGAGGTGGTCAAGAGCGGTCACGTGTTTGCCAATGGCCGTTATCCTGCCGACCCTGAGGGACGTGGCGTGAAGAAGAATTTCAATCAGGCCATTAGCGGACTTGAGTTCCGTGATACCACTCTTGTCAACTATACCGGACGTGTAGTAGGTGGTGACATTGAGGGTGACAAACCCGTCGGATTCGGACAGAGCCATAACAACATAGGTGTTACCAAACTTGTGCTCACACCCTCGTATGACCTCTACCGCCTGAATGTGGTTAAGAAGAAGGGAGAGACATCATTCTCATATGACACCAACAATGAGATTGTTGATGTTGCATCGGCATCAAATAAAATCAAGAGCAAGTCTTGGCGTGGAGCAGGAACAGCTGACTGCCGTAAGATAATCATTCTTACAGACTCGCTTACCGGTGAGTTCTCTGCCATGCTGCCTCCTCTGCAGTATAAGGTGTCGGCTCCTGTAGTGGTTGCCTTGGACTCTGTTTTAGGTGACTCTAAGGAGTCAGCTCTGGCAGACCTTTCCAAACCTCTGGTTACTTACAAGGATTCTCTTGCCAATAAAGACGGAGGTTACGATTACTATGAGTACAACACTCTTTACAAAAAAACATATCACAGCAAACCCATATTTACCGTTGAACAGTCAGATCACGATGACGGCTGCTTCGGTATAAAGGAGTATGAGGTTAAGGATGCTCAGGGCAGCATTGTCCTGCATAACTTCTATGATCCTTATGAACCTGATAAAGATAAGGTTTATAAATATGGTGGCGCCATCTTCATCATGAAGGATACCTACAAGTTCAACATCTCCGGTAGGGAGGAGTACCGTAACTATGACGCCAACTTATATAATCCGGAGGTATCTGTTGTTCCTCTTGCCGGAACCGTGGTATCCATAGACAATGCCCTCTCATCAGAGCAGGCTGTTTACATTGAAGGCAACAGCGCCGGTATGGAGGCCGGATCCGTAAGCGAGCTCAAGAGCAACCAGTTGACTCTTGACAGCCTTGGTCAGGCTACATATGTATGGAAGGCCGGATATCCCAATATTGCCTCTCCGTATACACGTACCATATCTATATCATATGACATAGACAACAGGACCTACCGCTGGAATGACGGCGCACCTTTATACGGTATCGTGCTGGGCTCACTGCCTACGGGTAACAACTTTATCACTGCAGGTCCCGATGTGCTTGACATGGTGCTGCGTGATCCCCCAGGAACAAAGTCCAAGACCGAGTGGACATCGGGTACCGTCACCACTAAATCACAGTCAACAGGTGCTGTATGGAACAGTGAGAACAATATTGAGACCCAAACCAAGTTGGGACCCAAGGTTGAGACTGTTACAGGTATAGGCCTTGCCATCATCGAGGATATCGAGAGCAAGGTTGACCTTACCGTAGGTGCCAAGGTTACCGTTGAGGGCGAGGATGCATCATCATGGAGCCGTTCAGTCACCGCAACCAGGACAATCAGCACATCCGATGAGGCTGAGTATGTAGGTGCCCAGGGTGACGTATTCATAGGCAGCTCAACTAACATCATATTCGGTATGGCACGCAACGTGGGATTCACACGCGTGGGTAATACAAGTGATGTTGAACTGACCCTGACTGATATTCTGACAACCGGACTCTCATTCGGTACAGAGTTTGCCTATACACAGAACTATATTGAGAATGTGCTCATTCCCAACCTCAAAAAACTGCGTGACGGCATGCTCAAGACCGTGTCTGAGATTCCCGGCTATGTGAATGACGGCAAGCATCCGGTTTACATCACTACCATGAGTCCCGATGATGCAGGATTCGGAGCCAGCAACAATGATAAGGATTTGTTCGGTGAAAACGCCACTCCCGGACCTTCAACAGATGGCCCGTCATACAAGATGGTTGTTCCCAACGGTTCCAAGGAGAACTATACTGACAGCGTGGAGTGGTGCAATACACAGATTCGCAACTGGGAGAAGCATCTGGCCAACAACGAGATGCAGAAGGTTCGTGCCTTTAAGCTGGCCGAAGCCAAGAGCGACAGCGTTACAGCCACAAACCTCTCATTTGACTCAGGTACCAGCATAACCAACACTAAGGAGACTGAGGATAAGACCGGATCAAAATATGAGAATACCGTATCGGCCGCTGCCATCATAGGCGCCACCACCGGCTTCGCCATCAATAGCGTTGGCGTGCAGTTTGATATCAAGACTGAGACCGGAGGCGGTGAGCACATTGAGCGTGAGGAAGAGGAGAGTCATACCGCAAGCTTCAGCTATACTCTGGCTGAGGAGGGTGATGACGATGCCCTTACGGTCGATGTCTATGAGTACGGCATGTTCGGTCCCATATTCCGCACCCGTGGCGGTCAGACCTGTGGCCCGTACGAGGGTGAGGTAAAGACCAAGTACTACGAACCTGGAACAGTCATCATGGAGGCTACCATGCAGATTGAGGTTCCTCAGATTGATGTTGACGTAAGGACCATGACCGATGTACCGTCAGGCGGAACAGCCAACTACGTTCTCAGACTCTCAAATGCATCTCAGATTGATGAGGATGTCTATTACCGTCTGCTGGTCAACGATGAGACCAACCCCAACGGTGCCAACCTGATGATTGACGGAAAGCCCATCACAGACAGCCGTATCATCAAGATCCCGGCCGGAACAACCGTTACTAAGGCTCTCCAGCTCAAGCAGACCGATCCCAGTATCCTCAAGTATGAGCATATTGAGATAGTCCTGGCATCACAGAGCCAGTATGATCCTACCAGCACATGGGATGTGATTGCTGACACCGTTGATGTATCGGCCTATTTCGTTCCCTCATCTTCACCGGTTGAGTTGGATCTGTCAAATACAGTCATGAATATCGAGACCGGCAGCAAGCTCAGAATCTCATTCTTTGGATTTGACCGCAACTATAACGGACTTAAGGCATTCCGCCTGCAGTATAAGAGAGTGGGTGGTCTGGATTGGACACGCATCCATGAGTATGTGCTCAATACCAAGGATAAGGAGAGCGGCAACGAGATGCTGCCTTCATCCGGCACACAGGTTGACTATACCTTCAATATGAATTCATTACCCGATGGTGATTACCTGTTCCGCGTGGTATCAGTAAGCGCCAACGGTGATGAAGAGGTTTACAGATACAGTAATGAGATGGCTCTTGTCAAGGATATGCAGAGCCCGCGTTCAATGGGCCAGCCTGAGCCCAGCGACGGTGTGCTTGACATAGGCGATGAGCTTAGCGTGACATTCAACGAGCCTATCCTTAAGGGTCGCATCACTGTCGAGTCCAACTTTATCGTAACCGGCGTGCTTAACGGCAGCAAGATTGAGCATGAGACTGCACTCAGCCTTAAGGGCGGTTCAAGCGCAAAGGCTCTGGCAAGCACTGAGGCTGGAATCAACCTGGCCAAGAAGGATTTTGCAATTGATGCATGGGTCAACATAGCTTCTGCAGGTACACTCTTCAGCCACGGTCAGGGCGCACAGAGACTGACTGCCGGTGTAGATGCTGCAGGTCATCTGATCGTGACAGTTGCAGACAGCGTATGCACATCTTCAAATAGCATTCCTTTCAATCAGTGGATATTCCTGACCATGAGTCTTACAAAGGATGGCACACTGACTGCCGAGGCTGCCGTTGACGATGATTTTGTTCTTCTGTTCAGCGGCCTCAAGACCATGCCTTATGAGGGTAACGGCCGCCTGAGCGTAGGATGCGGTGCCGATGCCGCCATTCATGAGCTGCTGCTTTGGGATGAGGCTCATGACATGACTTCAGCCCTGTTGAACCGCTCTGTAACCAAGAGTCCTTCAACCCGTCATCTGATAGGTTACTGGAAGATGAATGAGGGCGAGGGTACCTCAATACGTGACTACAGCCGCAACCGTCATATGACTATGACCAATGAGGCATGGTATATCAATAATGAGAACTTCTCAGTAAGCCTGGACGGTGACCATTTCATTGAGATGGGTGCTGCATCCCTGCCTGTCGTTGCATCCGGTGACTATGTAGTTGAGTTCTGGATGCGTGCCGCCAAGCAGAACGCCGATGCTCAGTTGCTGCAGATGGGTGATGTAGCCTTCTGGCTCAATGCCGCCGGTGAGCTGCAGTTCACAGCTAAGGGTGCTTATCTGCCCGCAGGTACCAGCCAGGATATGGCTGTATCGGGAGTTATCCTGAATGATAACACTTGGCATCATGTGGCACTGAGCGTGCTGCGTCAGGGTGCCGCCTCCGTATACGTGGACGGTGTACGCCGCCTGACCGTAAGTGAGACTAATGTCGGCAATATCGTAACCAATAGCCTGATAGCAGGTGCCCGCCGCATCACCGTATCGGCCGAGAATGCTGAGTATGAATATGATCGCGCTCTGGTAGGATTCATTGATGAGATCCGTATCTGGGCTGCAACTCTTAACAGCAACCTGATAGTAAGCAACCGCAAGGTTCGCTTTACCGGAAAGGAGAGCGGTCTGGCTGCCTACTATCCGTTTGAAATTAAGGATCTTGACGGATTCAATCAGGTGGTTACTAAGGGTGAGGTCAAGGATCTGTGCGGCAATGGCGACGACGCAGTCCTGAGAACAATACAGGGCGGAACCCCGTCCGCTCCGGTATTCGCCGATGATGCTCCCGCACTGCGTACCAAACCCTCCGAGACCAATGTAAGCTTCAGCTATGTGGCATCGGATGAGAAGGTGATCATCAACATTGATGAGAAACCTGAACGCATTGAGGGATGCACTCTGAACTTCACTGTACGCGACCTGCTTGACAAGAACGGCAACTACTCGGAGCCTGCAATATGGAGCGCGTTCGTGAACCGCAACGAACTTATATGGCAGGACGAGGCTGTAAGCGTCGAGCAGCAGGTTAAGAGTTCGGCTCAGTTTGCCGCAACCATTGAGAACCTGGGCGGACAGCAGCAGATGTGGACAATTAACGGTCTGCCTTCATGGCTCACCGCAAGTGCTGACTACGGTGTTGTGAACCCGCGCAGCAAGAGTACGATTACCTTCACTGTAAGCCCCTCGACACCTATCGGCAAGTATGAGGAGACCATCTACCTGAAGGGTAACAACGGCATTGAGACTGCTCTCACCGTCAACGTGAAGGTAAAGGGCCAGACTCCTGACTGGAGCGTTAACCCCAGACAGTATGAGAACTCAATGAATATGATTGCCACCCTTGATATCCTGGGTCTCCAGAGCGAGGATGAGGATGACATCGTGGCTGCATTTATCGGCGACGAATGCCGTGGCATTGCACATCCTGTATACAAGGAGCGTTATGACCAGTACTTTGTCACAATGGATATCTACGGAGGCAACGACGCAGGCAAGCCTGTTACATTCCGTGCCTTTGACGCATCGACAGGTACTCTCTATCCCGAGGTTCTGCCCGACAAGTCATTCAACTTCCAGCTGCTTGAGCTGAACGGTACATACAATGATCCCGTATTGCTGACCGCAGTTGACAAGATTGAGCAGCAGACCGTTCTCAAGGAGGGTTGGAACTGGCTCTCATTCTATGTCAAGGCCGATGTCATGACAATAGCATCGCTGCTGTCATCGATTGCCGAGGATGTTGAGATCATCAAGAGCCAGAACGCTTATCTGTCATTCGAGAGCGGTTCATGGGGCGGTGACCTTACCGGCGCTCTGAGCAACGGACAGATGTACGCCGTCAAGATGAAGAAAGAGCGTACCCTGCGTATAGTAGGTGAGCGTCTTGAGGTTGTCGGCAATCCTGTCAACCTGTATAAGGGATGGAACTGGATAGGCTATTACGGCCGTCAGATCTCATCATTGGATAACGCACTGGCCGATGTGAACGCACAGGACGGTGATATGATCAGGGCACTGAGCGGTATCGCTTACTACGACTCTTACGAGTGGGTGGGCTCACTGCTTATGCTTGAACCCGGTCAGGGCTACAAGTTCAAGAACTCATCAGATCAGGATCGTTCGTTCCGTTATCCGTCATCGGTTGTAAATCTGGCTCCGATGCGCCGTGCTGCAGAGCAGTCTCCTGCCCACACTGGTGTATTCCAGCCGGTTGACTTCCGTAACTACTCAGGCAACGCAACGATGGCTGTCCAGGTTTACAAGGACGGAATCATCCTGCCCAATGCCGAGGTCGGCGTATTCGCTGACGGCGAGTGCCGTGCGGTTGCATACACCGGTCAGGACGGTAAGGCATATCTTACCATCCCGGGTGACGATAACGTGACACTTACCTTCAAGGTGGCCGCCGGTGCCGAAATCATTGATGTTCCGGAGCAGATCGGTTATGAGACCGACGGTATTTACGGATCACCCAAGAAGCCTGTCATATTCCTGCTTGGCAATACCCCGACCCGCGTTGCCGGCATTGAAGCCGATGCCGAGAACGGTGAGGCCTATGACCTGCAAGGCCGCAAGGTTACTGACGGAGCTGAGAACGGAATCCGCATAATCAACGGTAAGAAGAGACTTAACAGATAATAAGTCAAAGTGTTTTTGAAATCCCCCGTTGTCATAAAAAAGTGACATCGGGGGATTTTTTTTGCTATTTTTGTGCGTTTTAGATTGAGAATCCAGTTTTCAAAACAATATGCTAACGTTCGTGATAGCTTTGATAGTCCTGGTACTGGGCTATGTGTTCTACGGAAAATTCATTGAGCGTCTTTTCGGGGCTGATCCCAACCGTGAGGTGCCTGCCAAAAGCATGGCCGACGGCGTTGATTACATTGCAATGCCCACGTGGAAAGCCTACATGATCCAGTTCCTCAACATTGCAGGCCTGGGTCCGATATTCGGTGCCATCATGGGTGCCAAGTTCGGAACCGGTGCCTATCTGTGGATCGTGTTCGGAACAATCTTTGCAGGTAGCGTCCATGACTATCTGTCGGGAATGATATCAATGCGTCACGGGGGCGAGAGTCTGCCGCAGCTTATCGGCCGTTATCTGGGCGGCAGCGTGCAGAAGGTGTTCATCATCTTCTCAATGGTGCTTCTGGTACTGGTAGGTGCGGTGTTCGTATCACAGCCTGCCGATATCCTGGCACGTCTCACTCCCAAAACCCTGGGCGTGAACTGGTGGATAGGCATAATATTCATCTACTACCTGATTGCCACTCTGTTCCCTATTGACAAGATCATAGGTAAGTTCTATCCCATATTCGGTGCAGCTCTGCTGTTTATGGCATTCGGTATCATGGTGGCTCTGTTCGTGAATCGTCCCGAACTGCCCGAGATCTGGAACGGATTCGGCACCAAGTATGACAAGAACCCCATATTCCCCATGATGTTCATATCGATTGCCTGCGGTGCCATAAGCGGATTCCACGCAACCCAGTCTCCTCTGATGGCCCGATGCATGACCAATGAGACCAAGGGACGTATCGTGTTCTACGGCGCTATGATTTCGGAGGGTATCGTGGCTCTTATCTGGGCTGCCGCCGCTACCGCATACTTCGGCGAGCACGGAACAGACCAGGGTGCCGCAGCCATCGTACTTGAGATATCCAAGACCTGGCTGGGTAAGGTAGGCGGCCTGCTTGCCATTCTGGGCGTTGTCGTGGCTCCTATCTCATCGGGCGATACCGCTTTGCGTTCGGCACGACTGATCATTGCCGATTTCTTCCATATCAAGCAGAAATCCATCGGCAGCCGTCTGGCCATCAGTGTTCCTCTGTTCATCATTACCCTTGGCGCTCTGCTCTACAGCCTTCGCGACAAGGAGGGATTCAATATCATCTGGCGTTACTTTGCATGGTCCAACCAGACTCTGGCCGTGTTCACCCTCTGGGCTGTTACGGTCTATCTGACCCAGCATAAGAAGAATGTTCTGGTTACCCTTATCCCAGCCATGTTCATGACCATCGTCACCGTGACCTACATTTTCATGGCGCCCGAGGGATTCCGTCTGGCCCCGAAGATTGCCTATATCATTGCCGGTGTGGTAGCATTGGCATTCCTGATTATTTACCTGATTTGGAAACGTCGTTTTGACAAACAAAATAACTCATGACAATGAAAGATCCGTTTGTTATAACCATCAGCCGCACGGTAGGCTCCGGCGGTAGGACCATCGGCCGTAAACTGGCTGAAAGACTTGGTGTCCGTTTCAGTGACAAGGAACTGATTGATGCCCTGCAGAATAAATTCAATCTCACGGCAGAAAGTATTGAGGAACTCAAGGGCAAAAAGAAACGCTGGCTTGATGATTTCATCCAGATGGTGGCTCCCGTACCTATGAGCGGTCTTCTGGTTTCGGGCGAGAGCGATTATGTCAGCGAGTATAACTCAACACTCAGCGTCAATGACGTGTTTGAGGCCGAGAAGGAGATACTTAACGGTATTGCCGATGAGGGATCGTGCGTGATTGCCGGCCGCTTGGGTTTCTTTGTGCTCAAGGACCGTCCCAACAAGGTCGATATCCTTATCACCGCCTCACGCGAGAACCGCATTGCCCGCATCATGAGCAAGCAGAACCTGTCCCGTGAGAAGGCTGCCCAGGTTCTGGACAGCGTCGACAAAGCCCGTGACAACTACGTGCTCCGCTACACCGGCCAGAGCCGTTACGATGCCCGCAACTACCACATCGTCCTCAATATGGATTACATCACCGAGGACAAGGCTGTGGACCTTATCCTCTCATATCTGGGTAAATAGTTTCTTTAGGCTCCGCCGGACTATGGAGTTGGGGAGACAACGTTCCGAGGCTACTCCGGACCCCTCCGGACCCTAAACGTCGAACTCCTCCTTATAGTCCCCTTCGGGGCCTAACGTTCGTCAAACATGCGCCGTTCTTAACGGGATCCTCCAAGGCCCTCCGCTTACGCCTCTCCACTGATGCTCCCCAACCCCATAGTCCGGCTCCTGCAATTGGGAACTTTGATATCGTGATTAACATATAAGTTAATATTCTCTTGCGTAAATATTTGTTTTTATTACCGATAGTTGATATTTTTGTATCAAATATCGGAACCATGAGTAAAGTTGAATTTGAACCATTGATTTTGACAGACACGACGGATATTTTTACAATCCGTATTGATGATGAAAAAGAGACAGAGTATCGGAAGTTCTTTGTGATGTTTAAAGATACAGAGGATTCTTTCTTGAAGGAAGATTTGGAAAGGATTCTTGTTGCCATTGAAAAGATTGCTTTAAATGGTGCATTGGAATCATTTTTCCGTGTTGAGGGTAAAATGAATGACCGAATCTGTGCTATACCACTTTTGGTTAAACCTAGGGATAAATCTAAACATGGAACTTTGAGGTTGTATTGTATAAGGGTTTCAAACAACCTTTTGATAATTGGCGGAGGCGGACTTAAGGTTTCACAAAAGTATCAGGAGAACGAAGTGCTTGCAAAGCATGTTGCTACTTTGCAAGCCATTGATTCAAAGCTGAAGATGTTGGAGCGTGATGGAGTGGAATTGGATAATGAATTGTACAATTTAGTCATAGAGATTGATTGATATGGCAAAAATAAGATATATAGACCCGGAATTTAAGGAAAGTCTTGAGCAAGTACGTCCAATTGTTAGGAAAGAGGTCGGTTACTCTTTTGATATTGCCAAGAGGATAAATGACATACTGGAACGAAAGAGATGGTCACAAGCTGATTTGGCAAGAGCAACTGGTAAAAAGACTCCGTTGGTATACCGATGGTTGAGTGGTACTCACAATTTTACTATCCGCACTATTGCAGAGATTGAAGCTGCTCTGGGTGAGGAACTTATCTCTGTGAAAAAGAACCATCGTACTTTAAGCAGATGTAAGCCTTATAACTTAGATCAAACACGATCGCTAATGGTGGGCGAAAACGATGTAAAAAGGATTAAATTGCAAAGTCCACTTTGCAAAATGTGGATTTTTTGTAGTAACTTTGCGGTCCGTGCACACGAGTGCGCGGACGCGTGTTATATATGGAGCAGTTTTTCAGGACACATGATTATTTGGTTGAGCACTTGCAGGCAGCTGTAAGGCGTGACCTCATGGACGAAATTGACTGGTCCAGCCGTATGATCGGCATTAAGGGAACCCGTGGAGTAGGTAAGACCACTTTCCTGCTTCAGTATGCAAAGGAGAAGTTCGGTCGTGACCGTTCATGCCTGTATATCAACATGAACAACTTCTACTTTCAGGGTCACGGCATCGCCGAGTTTGCGGGCGAGTTCCATAAGTTGGGCGGCAAGGTGCTGCTCATTGACCAGGTGTTCAAGCATCCGGATTGGAGCAAGGAGCTGCGCAAGTGCTATGACATGTACCCTGACCTGAAGATCATCTTTACGGGTTCATCGGTCATGCGTCTTAAGGAGGAGAATCCTGAACTTAACGGAATTGTAAGCTCGTACAACCTGCGCGGATTCTCGTTCCGTGAGTTCCTGAACCTCAAGGCCGGCACATCATTCAAGGCTCACCGTCTGAATGACATACTCAAGAATCATGTTCAGATTGCACAGGAGGTGCTCTCCAAGGTTAATCCGCTGGAGTTTTTCCAGGATTACCTGCATCACGGATTCTATCCGTTCTTCCTGCAGCAGCGAAATTACTCCGAGAATCTGCTCAAGACTATGAACATGATGATGGAGGTGGACATCCTGCTTATCAAGCAGATAGACCTCAAGTATCTGGCCAAGATCAAGAAACTGTTCTACATGATGGCGGTGCAGGGTACATCGGCCCCCAATGTTAGCCAGCTGGCTGCAGAGACCGAGACCTCACGCGCTACGGTGATGAACTACATCAAGTACCTGGCCGATGCACGACTCATCAATATGGTTTATGCCAAGGGTGAGAGTTTCCCAAAGAAGCCTTGCCGTGTGCTGATGCACAACTCAAATCTTATTTATACCATTTATCCTCCGCGTCAGGATCGCCAGGATGTGATTGACACGTTCTTTGTGAACTCCATGTGGAAGGATCATGTGGTGCATAAGGGTGCCAAGGGATGGTCGTTCCTGGTGGATGGCGACATCAACTTCAAGGTTTCTACCAACGAGGGTAAGACACGCCAGCAGGCGGATTCATTTCACGCCGTTGACGGACTGGATATAGGACATGACAACGTGATTCCGTTGTGGATGTTCGGAATGCTTTATTGATTGACACAAGATTTTCAAAACATATTTCAAATTATGGCAAAGAAATTTATCACTTGTGATGGTAACGAGGCTGCAGCTCACGTGAGCTATATGTTCTCGGAGGTAGCCGCTATCTACCCCATCACCCCGTCATCACCTATGGCGGAGCACGTTGACGAGTGGGCCGCCCGTGGCAGAAAGAACCTCTGGGGCCAGACCGTCACAGTTCAGGAAATGCAGTCTGAGGCCGGTGCCGCAGGTGCAGTGCATGGTTCACTTCAGGCCGGTGCTCTGACAACCACATTCACCGCTTCTCAGGGTCTTCTGCTGATGATCCCTAACATGTACAAGATTGCAGGTGAACTGATTCCCTGCGTGTTCGATGTATCTGCACGTACACTGGCATCTCACGCTCTGTGCATTTTCGGTGACCATCAGGATGTTATGGCATGCCGCCAGACAGGTTTCGCAATGCTTTGCGAGGGTTCTGTTCAGGAGGTTATGGATATGACTGCTGCCGCTCACCTTGCTTCACTTGAGACCTGCGTTCCGTTCGTAAACTTCTTTGACGGTTTCCGCACATCACACGAGTATCACAAGATTGAGCTTCTGGATCAGGAGGATGTACGTCCTCTGGTAAAGGAGGAGTATATCAAGCGCTTCCGTGACCGCGCTATGTCACCTGAGCGTCCTATCACCCGTGGTACTGCCGAGAACCCCGAGACATTCTTCACACACCGTGAGGCCAGCAATCCTTACTACGATGCAGTGCCCGATGTAGTTGAGAAGTATCTGGGTGAGCTCTCTAAGATCACCGGTCGTGAGTATCATCTGTTCTCATATTATGGTGCCAAGGATGCAGACCGCATGGTTATCCTGATGGGTTCTGCTACCGATGCAGCCCGCGAGGCTATCGACTACCTGAACGCCAACGGCCAGAAGGTGGGTATGATTTCAGTTCATCTGTATCGTCCGTTCTCAGTTAAGCATCTGCTCGCTTCAGTTCCCAAGACTGTTAAGCGCATTGCCGTTCTGGATCGTACAAAGGAGCCCGGCGCAAACGGCGAGCCTCTGTATCTGGATGTTAAGGATGCTTTCTACGATGTTCAGGATCGTCCTCTCATCGTTGGCGGCCGCTACGGTCTGGGTTCACACGATACCACTCCCGCTCAGATCATCAGCGTATTCAACAACCTGGCTATGCCCGAGCCCAAGAACCACTTCACCATCGGTATTGTTGATGATGTTACATTCACATCACTTCCCGAGGTTGAGGAGATCGCTCTTGGCGGTGCCGGTATGTTCCAGGCCAAGTTCTACGGTCTTGGTGCCGACGGTACTGTAGGTGCCAACAAGAACTCAGTTAAGATCATCGGCGACAACACCGATAAGTATTGCCAGGCTTACTTCTCATATGACTCAAAGAAGTCAGGCGGTTTCACCTGCTCACACCTGCGCTTTGGTGACACACCTATCCGTTCAACCTATCTGGTAACCACACCTAACTTCGTAGCATGCCACGTTCAGGCTTACCTGCACATGTACGATGTTACACGCGGTCTGCAGAAGAACGGTCAGTTCCTGCTCAACACTATCTTTGAGGGCGAGGAGTTGGAGAAGTTCATGCCTAACAAGGTAAAGCGTTACTTCGCTAAGAACAATATCACCGTTTATACCATCAACGCTACCAAGATTGCTCAGGAGATTGGTCTGGGTAACCGTACCAACACCATCCTTCAGTCTGCATTCTTCCGCATCACAGGCGTTATTCCTGTAGAGCTTGCAGTTGAGAAGATGAAGGCAGCTGCCCTGAAGTCTTACGGAGCAAAGGGTCAGGATGTTGTTGACCTGAACTACGCCGCTATCGACCGTGGTGGTGAGTACAAGCAGCTCACAGTTAAGCCCGAGTGGGCTAACCTGCCCGATGATGAGGCTAAGGCCGATAACGCTCCCGCATTCGTTAAGGAGCTGGTTCGTCCTATCAATGCCCAGGCCGGTGACCTGCTGAAGGTTTCTGACTTTACAAAGCATGGCACAGTTGACGGTTCATGGATGGTTGGTACCGCCGCTTATGAGAAGCGTGGTGTCGAGGCATTCGTTCCCGCGTGGAACAAAGACAACTGTATCCAGTGCAACCAGTGCGCATACATCTGTCCTCACGCTGCCATCCGTCCGTTCGTTCTGACCGATGACGAATTGAAGGGCTTTGATAACCTTGATACCATCGAGATGAAGGCTCCTGCCGCAATGAAGGGCATGCACTTCATCATCGAGCCCTCTGTTCTTGACTGCCTTGGCTGCGGCAACTGCGCCGACATCTGCCCGGGTAACCCCAAGACCGGCAAGGCCCTCACAATGGTTCCGTTCAACCCCGATGCAGCCGATATGAAGAAGATGGCTGCCGATTGGGACAAGCTTGTTAAGGTTCCCTCAAAGCAGGATCTGGTTGACATCAAGAGCAACGTTAAGAACTCACAGTTCGCTCAGCCTCTGTTTGAGTTCTCAGGTGCCTGCTCAGGTTGCGGTGAGACTCCGTACGTCAAGCTGCTTTCACAGCTCTTTGGTGACCGTCAGATGATTGCCAATGCTACCGGTTGCTCATCAATCTACTCTGCTTCTATTCCTTCAACTCCTTACACCAAGAACGAGAAGGGTCAGGGTCCTGTATTCAACAACTCACTGTTTGAGGACTTCTGCGAGTTCGGTCTGGGTATGGCTCTGGGTAACAAGAAGATGAAAGAGCGTGTTGCCAAGCTGCTCCAGGAGATGATTGAGTCTGACAAGACCAGTGCCGAGTACAAGGAACTGGCTCAGGAGTGGATCGCCAACAAGGAGGATGCCGACAAGACCAAGGAGATTGCTCCCAAGCTGCGCGCTTGCATTGCCGAGGGTGCTGCCAAGGGTTGCCCCGTATGCACTGAGCTCAAGACTATTGACCACTACCTGGTTAAGCGCTCACAGTGGATCATCGGTGGTGACGGTGCTTCATACGATATA
>JAFXMB010000146.1 GCA_017530735.1 Bacteroidaceae bacterium
ATACCCGTTATGAGTATGACCATATCACTTGCTCAGGGTTACGTTCATGTGCGGGTACTCAAAGTGGAATCCCTGCTTGGGCAGCTCGGTGAAGAGGGCCTTGTTCAGGTCAAACTTGAGTGGCCAGTAATCAGCTGACTTGACCCATACGCGTGCCAGGAAGGTGACCGTGCTGTCATTCATGGCGCTCAGTACTGACATGGGATCGGCTGCGCCCTTGGTCTTGGTGTCAAGGACACGCTTATCGGCATGTAAGATCTTGAGAATGGCCTCGATGCACTTGTCGGCGTCGGTGTCGTAAGCCATGTGAAGTTCTATGTCAAGACGGCGGATGGATTTGGCCGAATAGTTGTCAATGTTGCCGTTTGAGAGTGCTCCGTTGGGGATTATGATCTCGCGGTTATCGGGGGTGACCATCTTGGTGTTTACAATCGATACGGCCTTTACGGTACCGCTGAAACCCTGTGCGCTGATGAAATCACCTGCCTTGAAGGGTTTGAATACCAGAATCATAAGTCCGCCGGCAAAGTTTGATACGGTTCCGCTGAGTGCCATACCTATGGCCATACCTCCGGCAGCCAGAAGTGCTGCGAGCGATGTGGTGTTGATGCCTAAGGCGCCTATGGTTACTATGATGAGCAGAACGGTAAGCGTAATGGATACGAGCGACGTGATGAAGGTTGAGAGGGTGGCCTCGGTGTTACGCTTGGTGAAGAACTTGCCGAGCCAGATCTTGACTCTTTTGATGAGCCATGCACCTATTATGTAGATGGCTATTGCGGCCAGGAGTTTAAGGCCGAAATCAATGGCGCTCTGCAACAGGTCCTTGAGAAGGGTGTTGGGGTCTTCCTTTACTTGTGAAATCAGGTTACTGGTGACCGCTTTGATTGAATCGTTGACATTGATTACCGCTTCGGGATCAACGGTTGTAGCTTGTAGAAAAGTCATAGTCCGGAATATTTAAGTGCCGTAAATATAGCGAATATTCCCGATAAATGGCTACTTTTGGCAAGATATGAAGAAGTGCTTTTTTATAATTCCAATAATGCTTCTCCTTGCAGGTTGCAAGGGAAACGGGATCAGTTTCAGCCTCAAGTCATTAGAGGAGTCCCTGAATGAGAAGTCAGTTGAAGTGGGGATAAACCTGGACAGTATCAACTCAACCTTGCGCAAGGGCTACAACAAAAGAGAGCGCCTGGCTATGGGCTGGTATGAATTGGGAAAGACATATTCCGTAAGGAACATGGACGCTGAGGCAATAAACGCCCTTCTGAAAGCCCGTGAACTCTTTACCGATACACTTTCGGCCGATTACCTGTCAATATCGGACATGCTGGGCCACCATTACAATAACAGGGGGCTGTATGATGACGCTCTGAATACCTTTACCGAAAACCGCAGGCTGTATGAGGCCAACGGTGACAGGTATATGGTGTCAATGACGGACTTTAATATCGGATTGGCCTATTTCGGTCAGAAGGAGTATGCCTTAAGTTACAATCTGTTTGAAAAACTGACCGGTGACAGGTTCCTGGACGCATCAATCCGTAACACCTGCTACCTTTATATGGCATACATAGAGAATGACCTGAACCATATGGACGGCGCCAAACGTGTTCTGGAACTGGCCGACAGGTTCCTGTCCGGCTGCAGGGACGAGAGTGAGAAGGCTCCCGGATATGCAATCAAGGGCATAGCTCTCTATTATCTGCATGAGAATGACTCGGCATTTGTATACCTTAAGAGCGCCAACCGTCTGTCGGATGACCTGAACACCAAGATTCTGGCAATGACAGGACTGGAGTGGGTGGCAACCCAGATGAGACAGTATCAGGCAGCCTGGAACGCCGAGATTCTTAATAAGGAATACAGGGAGAAACTCAACGAGAAGACCAACCAGTCTGAGATTACCCAGATACAACTTCAGCACAATGATGAGATGCAGAACCAGAGGTACCGCGCCAGGATATCAAGGGTCATCTGGATCAGCATATCGCTTGTAATTATCCTGATTGCCGCTGTCATCATCTATATCATTCAGCGTGACCGCAGGAGAGAGGCCTATTACCTTAAGAAGTATGATGATCTGGTTCAGAAGCAGATGGAGGAGAAGTCAAACTCTGAGGGTAACCGTCTGATGGAGGCTTGTGACGCATTCCGTACCGGTATCGCGTTCAATCTGGTGAATGACGTGGCCCTGCAGAAGCGCTCTTTCCGTCAGGAGGAGAGGGATGTGGTGGTACATGACATAAACCTGTACTTTGCAGGTCCCATAGCAGTGCTGCGTTCCGAGGCCGGAAAACTGGGTCAGCAGGATATCAACCTTATATTCTGTACGTTGCTTGGATTTGACCAGGAGTTGGTGGCCGATATCATGTGCACCTCACGCTCCAATATGCGCAGCATCAAATCGCGCCTGAAATCAAAGATTTCGGCCGAGTCATTCTCGCTCTATTTCAAGGAGTGATTTACTTTACCAGAGATATGGCGCCGAATACGCCAAGACTGGCTGCAAGCATGATGGCTGCGGCCAGCAGCAGGCCCGCCAGGATGTAGAGAATGCTTTTCTTGAAGTCCAGGTCAAGCAGGCTGGCTGCCAGTGTGCCTGTCCATGCGCCTGTGCCGGGCAGAGGAATGCCTACAAAAAGCAGCAGAGCCATGTAAAGACCCATTCCGGCTTTCTCTTCAAGTTTGCGGCCGCCTTTCTCACCCTTCTCAAGACACCATCCGCAGAATCCGCCTATAAGTTTCTTGTCCTTGCCCCAAACCAGGAACCTGCGTGCAAACAGGAATATGAACGGTACCGGGAGCATATTGCCTAACAGAGCCACTATGATGGACGGAACAATAGGCAGATCGAAACCAATGGCGTAGGGGATGGCACCGCGCAGTTCAATAAGCGGAACCATAGAGATAAGGAAAACTATCAGATATTTTTTCATAGGTTCTGGGGTAGTATGGTTTGAGCCAGTTTATTCAGGTCTTCGTCATCGGGATCAAGCGCAAGACCTTCATGCAGGTGCCTCTGGGCCTGTTCGTCGCGTCCTGTGCGGTGGGATGTATCGGCCAGATAGTAATAGAGTTCAACATACATCTCTACAGGTACGTCCTCATCAAGCATGAGCATGGCCAAGGTGTCCATGAACTTGTCATACGCCTCTTCATAGCGCTCCATCTCATACAGGCAGCGTGCGCAGTAGTAGAGCAGGGTGTATGATGAGGGGTCATCGTCCAACAGGGCCTTATAGATGTCAAAGGCACCCTTCCAGTCCTCCATGTTGAAGATGCAGCTGGCTTTCATCATGCGGGCCGATTTGTCTTCGGGCTCAATGGCTTCGATGAACTCAAAGCACTCGCGTGCCTTTGCGTAGTCATTCTTCTCGTAGTAGATCCGGCCCAACTGGTCCCAATAATAGGTGTCATATGCAAACTCGTCAAGCAGGTGGTTGTACCACTCTATGGCGGTGTCTGCCTGGCCTGTGTCAAAGAACAGGTCAGCCTGCAGCTCTATGAAGTTGCGGGAGTCAGGTGACAGCACCAGAGCCATGTCCAGCCATTTCTGACAAAGTTCATAGTTGCGGTTGTCCATGTACTTGACAATGATGTCGTTGAGCATTCCGGGATCGTCATCGCTCAGTTGGACGGCCTGCGTAAAGTAGGCATCGGCATCATCCGGACGGTCAAAAGCCAGTTCTATCTCGCCTTTCAGATAGAGCAGTTCCTGATTGTCGGGGTCCGATATGGATTCTGTCAGCACACGGGCCTCATCCTTGAGACCGCGACGCAACAGGTTGTTGGCCTTTGAAATAAGTATGTCGGAATCTGAAGGGTGAAGTCTCAGGCCATACTCGATGGCTGTGTCAGACTTGTCCAGATCACCGTTCATGGAGTAATACTCGGCAATATTGGCTATGTCCATGCTGTCAAAATAAACGGAACCTCCGTCTGCCAGCATGTTCTCATACGAGGTCAGAAGTTCAGTAAACTCCCGACTGTCATAGTATGATGCCGAGTCGTCTTTCATTTATCCTTAACCTTGCTCCAGGTGTCCTTGAGTGATACGGTGCGGTTGAATATCAGGTGCTCGGGGGTTGAGTCCTTATCGGTGCAGAAATATCCTATGCGCTGGAACTGGAAATGATCCAGAGGTTTGGTATCGGCCAGGAACTGTTCAACATAGCAGTTCTCACGTATCTCAAGAGAGTCGGGGTTCTTCATCTGCTTGAGTGCATCGATTGGATCCATGCCTTCCTCACGCAGGCGGGCCAGTTCGTCACGCGGGTTCTCTACCTTCCACAGACGGTCATACAGACGTACCTCGGCCTTGACGGCGTGGGCTGCGCTGACCCAGTGAATGGTTCCCTTGCACTTGCGGTTGCAGTCTGACTCACCGGTCTTGGTGTTGGGTATGTATTCGCAGTAAACCTCCTCAATGGTGCCGTCATCGGCCTTCTTGCAACCGGTGCAGAGTACGATGTAGGCGCTCTTGAGACGTACCTCGCGGCCCTGTGACAGGCGGAAATACTTGGCGGGAGCATCCTCCATGAAGTCCTCACGCTCAATCCAGAGTTCGCGGCTGAAGGTTATCTTGTGTGAGCCTGCCTCGGGATCCTCGGGGTTGTTGATGGCCTCCAGTTCCTCGGTCTTGCCCTCGGGGTAGTTGGTCACAATCAGTTTGACAGGATTGATTACGGCCGATACACGTGTGGCGCGACGGTTCAGATCCTCGCGGATGGCTGACTCCATCAGGGCCATGTCGTTAAGGGCATCGAACTTGGTGTAGCCGATGCGGTCCACGAACATGCGGATGGACTCAGGGGTATAGCCGCGGCGGCGGTATCCGCAGATGGTCGGCATACGGGGATCATCCCATCCTGATACCATGCCGTTCTGTACCAGAGCCAGCAGGTTACGCTTGCTAAGAAGGGTGTAGTTCAGGTTCAGTTTGTTGAACTCAGTCTGGCGGGGACGGTTGTCATCCAGGTCCTGACCCTTCTTGAGCCAGTCTATGAACAGGTCATAGAGAGGACGGTGAGGTACAAACTCCAGTGTGCAGAGAGAGTGGGTCACACCCTCAAAGTAGTCGCTCTGGCCGTGTGCAAAGTCATACATGGGGTATGCTTTCCACTTGGTTCCGGTGCGGTGATGCGGAGTCTTTACTATGCGGTAAATGATGGGATCGCGGAACAGCATGTTGTTGTGTGCCATGTCAATCTTGGCACGCAGCACCATTGAGCCCTCCTCAAGTTCGCCGCTGTTCATCTTGTAGAACAGGTCCAGGCTCTCCTGAACGGGGCGGTCGCGGTAAGGGCTGTTGATACCGGGCTGGGTGGGGGTTCCCTTCTGCGAAAGGATGGTCTCCTGATCCTGCTCGTCAACATAGGCCTTGCCCTCCTTTATCAGGTCTACTGCAAAGTCCCACAGTTGCTGGAAGTAGTCAGATGCGTAGAACTCGTTGGCCCAGTGGAATCCCAGCCACTCGATGTCCTCCTTGATGGCATCTACATACTCGGTATCCTCCTTGGTGGGGTTGGTGTCATCAAAGCGCAGGTTGCATATGCCTCCGTGCTTCTGTGCCATACCAAAGTCCATGCAGATGGCCTTGGCGTGTCCGATGTGAAGATAACCGTTGGGTTCCGGCGGGAAACGTGTCTGTACGCGGCCTCCGTTCTTGCCCTCGGCAAGGTCTTTCTCAACCATCTCCTCAATGAAGTTCAGACTCTTCTTCTCGCTGTTTTCTGTTGCAGTATTCTCTGTCATACTTGTTTTATTTTTGAGAGTGCAAATTTACCTCTTTTTGCTGTTAAATTATTATTTTTGAACTACTATATGACACCAAACATTATACAAGAACTTGTAAATAACGCAAAACGCTGTGAATGTGAATCGTTCATAGAGGGTGATCCCGTGCAGTTCCCCCACCGTTACAGCAGCCGTCAGGACATAGAGGTATCGGCCTTTATATCGGCCTGGATGGCTTACGGAAGCCGAAAGGTGTTCCTGGGTGTGCTTGACAGACTGCACTCCATGATGGATTCTGCCGGCGGTCCATACCGTTTCATAGTGTCCGAATCGTGGCGTTACATAAGCAATGACGGGTGTCTGTACAGGTTTTACAAGTGGTCTGATTATACCGCTCTGTGCCAGAGACTGGCCGATGTCTATTCGCGTATGGACAGCCTTGAGAACCTGTTTGTGCCAGGCGAACCGCTTGAGATGGGTGTCCTGAACCTGTGCCGTGAGTTTGAAGGTGTGAACGGTATCCCCGTGCCCGGCAGCACATCGGCCAACAAGAGGCTTTACATGTTTCTGCGCTGGATGGTGCGCAAGGGGAGTCCGGTAGATTTTGGTATCTGGAGCCGCGTCACTCCGGCTCAGTTGCTGGTTCCGGTCGATACTCACGTGTATGCGACGGCAAAGGCCCTGGGGCTTACGTCAAGAAGCAGCGCTGATTTGAAGACAAGTGCTGAAATTACCGGTCAAATGGCCAGAATCTGGCCCGATGACCCTGCGCGCGGGGACTTTGCGCTGTACGGAAGTCAGGTCATGTAGGAGTCTCGGTCTCCTTGGGTTCCATGTGAATGGCCACATGGGTGTTTTCACCGAACTTTTCTTTGAGTTGGTTCTCTATCGAGTCGGCGTGGTCATGCGCCTTGGCCAGAGTTATGTCTCCGCTCATAAGTATGTGCAGTTCAATAGCGTAGCGGTTGCCTATCCGGCGTGTCTTAAGGTCATGCGGTTCAATCACATCGGGCTCGGATGCGGCTATGCGCATTATCTCGTCCTCAACCTCATCGGGTAAGGATTTTTCCATAAGTTCACCGATGCCTTTGTGGATTAGTTCAAAGGATACCTTGACGATGAATGCACCCACCACTACCGATGCCAAAGGATCAAGTACGGTCCAGCGTTTGCCCAACAGGACGGCACCTCCTATACCCACTGCGGTACCTATGGATGAGAGGGCGTCGCTGCGGTGATGCCATGCGTTGGCTTCCATTGACGATGAATCCAGCTGACGGGCCTTGCGTATGGTGTATCTGTAGGTGAGTTCCTTGAGAACTATTGATACGAGCGCGGCCCAGAGAGCCAGCATACCGGGGGCGGGAAGTTGCTCTCCGTTGTACCAGGCGACAATTTTCTGCGCTCCGTTGGTAAAGATTCCTATGGCTACGGCCAGCAGCGCAATGCCTATGAATATCAGAGCCAGGGTCTCATATTTGCCATGCCCGTAGTCATGTGACTTGTCCTGCGGCTTGCCGCTTATGTATACGAACACAAGCACTATCAGATCCGTGATGAAATCAGACAGGGAGTGAATGGCATCGGCCACCATGGCAGCACTGTGTCCCAGTATGCCGGCCACAAACTTGAACGCCAGCAGTACGATGTTGACTGCGCCGCCCAACAGTGTTACCTTGTAAATTTCTTTCTGCCTGTAGGAATCCTTTAAGCCAATATTCATTGCACTATTTGTTTTATGCTTCACAAAAATAATTACTTTTGCAAAACGACGTGCACATTTAATGGAAGCTTTATCGATACTCATTCCTGTCTTTAACTGGGATTGCACCCAGTTGATCAAGGACTTGCATTTCCAGGGACTTACTTTGGAAATCCCCTATGAAATAATAGTGGCCGATGACTGCTCAACCGATAAGGATCTTCAGGAGAAGAGCCGTCTGGTTGCTGAGACTCATGAGAACTGCCGCTATTTCGCCCTTCCGCACAACATAGGACGTGCCGCCATCCGTAATTACATGGCAGACCAGTCCAAATATGAGAAACTGCTGTTTCTGGATTGTGATGCAGAGGTTAAGGACAAGAAGTTCCTTAAGAAATACGTGGAGGCATCCGGTAAGGCATCGGTCGTATGCGGCGGACTGACACATCCTGATGAGATCCCCATGAAAGGGCAGGAACTCCGTTATCTGTATGAGAAGAATGCGGCATACGAGCGTTCGGCCGGTTTCAGGAGCCAGAATCCTTATCTTAGATTCACGTCATTCTCTTTCATGATTGACAGGGATGTGTTCATGAAGATCAGATTTGACGAGTCATATGTACGTTACGGATATGAGGATGTGCAGTTCGGACATGAACTTGAAGAAAACGGCGTGAGCATACTGCATATTGACAATCCTCTGGCCCATATAGGGTTGGATGACAGTGCGTCATATCTTAACAAGACCCGTCAGGCCGTACAGAATGCCTTTGACCATCAGGATGAGATAGGTGACAGCTCAAAACTGCTTACCAATTACAACAAGGTCAGGAGCCTGAGAATGAGATGGGTGTTCCGTTTCTTCTGGGCTTTCTTCCAGAAAAGTATGGAGAAGAACCTTTTGGGCCCCAAGCCCAAACTGCGTATCTTTTCGCTTTATAAACTCTGTTATATCAGTGTATTGTAAGCCATGCAGCCGTTAGCCGAAAGAATGAGACCACGGTCTCTGGATGATTACGTAGGGCAGACGCACCTGGTTGGTCCCGGTGCCGTGCTGCGCCGTATGCTCGATTCCGGCAGGCTCTCTTCATTCATACTCTGGGGCCCTCCGGGTACAGGCAAGACTACCCTGGCTCAGATTGTGGCTACCAAACTGGAACTTCCGTTCAGCACGCTTAGCGCAGTTACCGCAGGCGTAAAGGAGGTGCGTGAGGTGATAGACCGTGCCCGCAGCAACCCGTTGTTCAGAACCAAGGGAAGCCCCATACTCTTTATCGATGAGATACACCGTTTCAACAAGGCGCAGCAGGATTCTCTGCTGGGTGCCGTGGAACGCGGAGACATAACCCTTATAGGTGCCACGACCGAGAATCCGTCGTTTGAGGTGATACGTCCGTTGCTGTCACGAATGCAGGTTTATGTGCTCAACTCACTTGAGAAAGATGACCTGCTCAAACTGCTGGACCGCGCCATTAAGACCGATGTCATACTCAAGGAGCGTAACATAGAACTCAAGGAGACAACAGCCATACTTCGTTTCTCCGGCGGTGATGCCCGCAAACTCCTCAATATATTGGAGCTTGTGGTTGAGGCCGACAGTTCCGATAAGGTTGTAATCACCGATGAAATCGTCAATGAGCGTCTGCAGCAGAACCCGCTTGCATACGATAAGGATGGTGAGATGCACTATGATATCATATCGGCATTCATCAAGTCAATACGCGGAAGTGACCCCGATGCAGCCCTTTACTGGCTGGCACGCATGGTGCAGGCAGGCGAGGATCCCGCGTTCATTGCACGCCGTCTGGTGATATCGGCCTCCGAGGATGTGGGCCTGGCCAATCCCAATGCGCTGCTGATGGCAAATGCCGCATTTGACGCCGTCATGAAGATAGGATGGCCCGAGGGACGTATTCCGCTGGCTGAGGCAACGGTTTATCTGGCTACCAGCCCCAAGAGCAATTCGGCATACATGGGCATTGCCAATGCGCTGGCCAAGGTGGGAGAGACAGGCAACCTTCCGGTGCCGCTGCACCTGCGCAATGCTCCCACATCACTTATGAAGGACCTGGGTTACGGTGAGGATTACAAGTATGCCCACGATTATGCAGGCAACTTTGTAAACCAGCAGTATCTGCCCGATGAAATAAGGAATGAGCGTTTCTGGGAGCCCCAGAACAATCCTCAGGAAGAGAAGATAAAGGAGCGCATGGATGCTCTATGGAAAAGACAATAACCTGATTGCTAAAATATTATGATTATGAAGAAGACTTTGTTTTTTACGCTTTTTGCGTTTGCCGCAGTTGGCTTTATGTCATGCGATGAAGAAGAGAATACTCTGAATGAGGATTCTGGAATTGTAGGTACATGGGAAGGTGAGGATCAGCACCATAAGCCCATTGCAACTATTAAAGGCGATGGATCTTACGTATGGGAATGGGTCGGAGGAGATCGTTTCAAGGACGAAGGCAAGTACACCTATGAAGGCGATAGGATTGTTATGACTCCCTCTGCATACTATCATTGGGAAGAGAATAGTTATGAACCTACCGAACCGTGGGACAGAACTCCCAGAAAGATCAAGATACTTGACCTTACACCCGGATTGATGCGTATTGAACTGATTGATTATTTCATGGGCGGCAGCCAGAGTGAGCAAGGTTTCGAGTTTATACTTTACCGTCAGGGATTGGCTCAGGACATCAAGGCAAAAGACCTTGAGGGTACTTGGGAGACATATGAATCAGACGGAAGTCTTGCTGAGCGCGTAGTTATATCCGGCAGCAACTATACAGCTTATGAAGTCTACACAAGGGATACTATTCTGTGCTCCGTGAAGTCAATAGGTACATGGAGTATTGCCAAGAGCGTAATAACCGTAACTCCGTCCGAAGTAAACTACTCATATGAGAGGGTAAATAACGATTACGTTTATTCTTTTGTTGATCCTGTAACATTGGAGGCTGAGACCTGGACCAAGGCTCAATGGTCGCCGGATGAGTATACCAGAAAGATTTACCTTTCCGATGACAAGAAAACACTCTATGTAGCCAGTGTCAAGTTCACAAAGAAGTAAGAATCAGACAACCGATAAGAAAAGGGTGCGGAGATTTCTGCACCCTTTTTTATTGTTCAATACTCAGCGTACTGATGAGCCGGTCGTATCGGGAACCGCGCTGACGGTAGTAGAGCAGTATCAGGTACTCGTTTTTGGTTTCATACCAGTCACCCTCGGCGGGCTTGGTCTGAGCGGCTTTCTCTCCGTCTTCAACCCAGAGGTACTGGTAATCATAAGCGCCCATCTTGAGCAATACGGTAGCCTGATATGCCTTATCACGGCTGTTGTATTCCATCTCATACTTTGACGAGAGGTTTCCTCCGTTGAAATGGCCCGATACGTACAGGCTGCCACCGGTCAGAGGCTCACTTGCCAGGTTGAAGTGGACGAACAGGTAATCGGCCTCTGTATCGCTGTTACTGGCTTGGTTGTATCGTATCAGGTATCGGCCGTTATGGTCATAATCAAAGGAGTATGCGTGATGGCGGGTATCCTGCATGAGGGTGGCGTGATAGTAGGGGTCATGGAAGGCTACGCGGTCTACATTTTTGAAATAATCGTACATATTGATTATCTCGAAACGGCGGAATTCATTGCCGGCCGGGAAGATCAGGTTACGGCAATGCTCATAGGTGAGCCTGTTTCCGGCGTTGTAGGTGGGCTTGGGGTTCAGGACTGCATTGTCAAACCGGCGGTTCTGCATGACCACGGTGTAGATCTCGCGGTCCGGATTGGTCACGTTCAGACCGTTCAGGCTTACCGTCATGTTGACCTGCTGGTGTGATTTGTGCGAGTCTATGTCTGTGTTGCCGTCGACCGTAGCCGACAGATTGTGCCTGTCCTCAACTATCATGAACCTGAACCAGGCTACTTCCTTGCCGTCCTCCCTGATTGACAGACGGTAGTTGCCTGAGAGTTTCAGGGTGACATCGTCGTTGGGCAGGGTGAGAGAGTAGTGGGTGTAGTCAAAAGTGGTGTTCAGGGAGTTCTCCCAATCCTCTATGGGCTGGTCGTTGAATCCGTTCATATACTCGGACTCTATGAGGTTGGAGGGCTTCCACTGGGCGTCACAATGGGTGATGTGATAAGTGAAACGGTGGTACTCATGTGACATTTCGTCAAAAGAGAACTCAATGCTCTCGTCGCTGTTGAGCATGATTATCTGGGGACGTTCCCAATCACCGTTAGAGATGGCTCTGAGCGTGTTTATCATATCGGATTCACTGCCAAACCACTGGGCATGGAGCATCATCGGCACCAACAGAAATGCGGCCGGTATCAGTTTCCTTATGTGATTGCGCAAAATCATATCTGTGTATATAACGATACTAATGTACTGCTTATTATTAATAATATTATATTTGCGTATTAGTTAAAACCGACAAGTACTAACCTTATTATAACAACTTATGAAAAAAATTCTTACAGTAGCATTGCTGTCCGTATTGGCCTTAGCGGCATCGGCACAGGAACTCAACAATTTCTCAAGAGGACGTCAGCAGGTCAAGTCACCTGAAATCAACGGTGAAAAGGTAACTTTCCGCCTCAATGCCAATTATGCCACTGTGGTAAATCTGCAGGGTAACTGGCTGGAGGGTAGCATCCCCATGCAGAAAGGTCAGAACGGAGTATGGGAAGTGACGATAGACACTCCGTCTCCTGAAATCTACACCTACAACTTTGTTGTTGACGGCGTATCGGTGAACGATCCCCAGAACTACATGGTACAGCGTGACGGAACCCGTTACCTGAATATGCTGCTGGTACCCGGAGAGCGCTCTGAGAACTATTTCGAGGCTAATCAGCGCGGTACCGTGACATACCGCTGGTATGACAGCAAGATACTTGGCATTAACCGCCGTGTGACCGTCTATACTCCTTACGGATATGAGACCAGCGGCAAGAAATACCCGGTTCTGTACCTTCTTCACGGTGCAGGAGGTGATGAGGAGGCCTGGACATCCATGGGCCGTACCGCACAGATCCTGGACAACCTTATTCAAAAGGGTCTGGCTCAGCCTATGATTGTGGTTATGCCTAACGGTAACCCAGGACAGCAGGCTGCACAGCCTCTGGGTCTGCCCGAAAAACAGATTGACCGCCGCGATCCCGCTATGGCCGATGCATACGTAAAGAGCCTCTGCACCGAGATTGTTCCTTTTATAGAGAAGAATTTCCGTGTTATAGCAAAGCCTGAGTCACGTGCCATTGCAGGTCTGTCAATGGGTGGCGGACACACCATTACCGCAACAAACCTGTATCCAGCCATGTTTGACTGGATATGCCCGCTGTCAGCCGCCGGCAGTTCAACCGCCGAGCAGATAACAGCCCTCAAGAAGGCCGGCGTAAAGCTCTACTTCCTGGCATGCGGTACAAGTGATTTCCTGTGGGATAACTCAGTTACACTTGACAAGACCATGACCGACTGTGGTCTGGAGCACACCTTCTACAAGTCAGACGGAGGTCACGTGTGGGCCAACTGGCGTCTGTATCTTAATACCTTCGCTCAGTTGCTGTTCAAGTAAAAGAAGAGACTGAAATAGGAGGGGACGATCGGAATAATCCGGTCGTTCTCTCTTTTTTATTCTATATTTCTAAAAAAAGAGTACCTTTGCACTCCGAAAAATCTTAGGATATGGCAAAAGAACTCAAAGACCTTACCAAAAGAAGCGAGAACTACTCGCAGTGGTATAATGAACTGGTAGTTAAGGCTGACCTTGCCGAGCAGGCTCCTGTTCGCGGCTGCATGGTTATCAAGCCCTACGGTTATGCAATCTGGGAAAAGATACAGCGTACCCTTGATGACAAGTTCAAGGAGACCGGTCACGTGAACGCATACTTCCCGTTGCTTATCCCTAAGTCATATCTGAGCCGTGAGGCAGAGCACGTTGAGGGCTTTGCCAAGGAGTGCGCCGTAGTTACACACTACCGCCTCAAGAATGCCGAGGACGGCAGTGGCGTCATTGTTGATCCCGCAGCAAAGCTGGAGGAGGAACTCATAGTACGTCCTACATCAGAGACCATTATCTGGGCCACATATAAGAACTGGATCAAGTCATACCGTGACCTGCCTATCCTGTGCAACCAGTGGGCTAATGTGATGCGCTGGGAGATGCGTCCGCGTCTGTTCCTGCGTACCGCCGAGTTCCTGTGGCAGGAGGGTCATACCGCACACGCCACCCGTGAGGAGGCCGAGCAGGAGGCACGCCGCATGCAGCAGGTTTATGCAGACTTTGTTGAGGGTTACATGGCCGTTCCGGTAGTTCGTGGCGTCAAGTCCGAGACCGAGCGTTTTGCAGGCGCCCTTGATACCTATACCATTGAGTCCATGACTCAGGACGGTAAGGCCCTGCAATGCGGTACATCACACTTCCTGGGTCAGAACTTTGCCAAGGCCTTTGATGTTCAGTTCATCAACAAGGAGAATCAGCTGGAGTATGTATGGGCTACCTCATGGGGCGTATCAACACGTCTGATGGGTGCTCTTATCATGGCTCACTCCGATGACAACGGTCTGGTTCTGCCTCCTAAACTTGCTCCCATACAGGTTGTAATAGTACCTATCTATAAGAATGCCGATGACCTGGCACAGATCAGCGCCAAGGTTGACACTCTGGTTGATGCTCTCCGCAAGAAGGGCATCAGCGTCAAGTATGACGATGCCGATAACAAGCGTCCCGGATTCAAGTTCGCCGATTATGAGGTAAAGGGTGTTCCCGTACGCGTTGCCCTGGGCATGCGTGACCTTGAGGCCGGTACATGTGAGATTATGCGCCGTGACACTCTGGAGAAGGAGACAGTTCCGTTTGAGGGCCTGGAGAACCTGATTCCTACAATGCTCGACGATATGCAGACCGCAATCTTTGAGAAGGCAAAAGCATGGCGTGACGCTCGTATGGTTGAGGTCAACTCATATGACGAGTTCAAGGAGAAGATAGAGCAGGGCTTCTTTGTCCTGGCTCACTGGGACGGCACCGCCGAGACCGAGGCCAAGATCAAGGAGGAGACAAAGGCTACCATCCGCTGTCTGCCTTTCGGCATGAAGGAGGAGCCGGGTACCGATGTCTACAGCGGTAAGCCCGCAGCACGCCGTGTACTTTTTGCACGTTCCTATTAAAAGTCTTTTTCGAGTACCAGACCTACGCCCTGAGTAGTCAGCGTGGTCTTTGAGAAGTATTTATCATTGGCTTTGTTGTAGCCTTTGATGCTTATTCCTTTGCCCCGTTTGTCGGGGATGAGCAGATACTTGAACTCAAAGTCACCGATAAAGTTCGAGGTGTTGTTGATGGTGTTTTCCCTGTAACCGAAGTTACCGTTTATAAGCAGACGGTTGTTGAGCAGGTGGGCCTCCAGAATACCCTGGAGTTCCTTGTTGCTCAGGTTGGTGGCATCGTTGGTGAGATAACTGCTGGCGCTGACATTGCTTGACAGTGATATCTTGTCATTGTCCATCACCTTGGAGAGCAGGTTGTTGATCTGTCCGCTCACGGTGTTGTTTACGATTGACTCTACGGCACTGGGTGTCATGCGGTCCGAGTTCATGTCATCGGTATAGAAACGGCCCAGGGCAAGCAGGTATATGAACTGGTTCTCGCGCTGTTCCTGCGTGGTGGTGGCATTGGCCAGGACGGCTTTCTCCTCAGGTGTTCCGCTGGGCATGTCGATATCGAACGATACACGCGGATCAGTTACGTTTCCGGTTATGCTCATAAGACAGCGCACGTGAACCTTATTGTTGGACGATGCGCTGGGATCAAGGTCATAGATGGATGCTGAATTGACGTTGTGGTATGTCTGCAGGTTGATTTCAGTATCCAGCGGAGCTCCGTTGAACCTTACGAAACTGCCCTCCATGAGGGTAAAGTTCTTACGTATGATATCCTCGATGGAAACGGCACACTGTCCGTAACTGAGGTTGTAGATACCGTTAAGTGACGGTCCGTCCTTAGGCGTGAAGACCATGGATATATTTCCGTTTCCGCGGAAGTATCCGTTAAGCGAGGGCATGGACATCTCAATAAGCGCATCCTCACTGCACTCAACCTTGAGGTCCAGACGGAAGGGTTTGTTGTTCTTGGTCTTGTCAGGGATGATGTGACGTACGGTCTCCTCATCTATGTTGACCGTTCCGCGATCTACAATTGTAAGGAAGTTGTAGTCGGCAACTGATCCGGCCCTTGGACTGTATCCTATGCGGGTACCGGGGGCGGTGCGGGCATCGACCGAGATATTGAGACCGTTATAGGAATCAAACTTGAGCGTCATGGAGCCCTCGGCGTATACTGAGGCGAATATGTCACTCTTCTCGTTGCGGGACTGGTTGAAGACTTGCATGTCGGCCACATCGGCACTCATGTCAACTCTCCAGTTGGAGAACTTGTCATGGTAGAGTATACAGGTAAGCAGACCGTCGTGTCCCTTTTCATCGTAGAATTCCACGTCTTTAAAGAGCATCTTGCCCGGTTCGAACCACAATGTGTCACGCTTGACCAGGAATGTGGTGTTTATGACATCCTGTATGAAGTAGCCGTCCTCGAGTATGGCTTCACCCTCCATGTCCATGTGGGGCAGTTCTCCGAACAGACGTAACTGGCCTACGGCGCGGCCACCCATATCCTTAAAGGCTGATTTGGTCCAGGTGCTGATGAAATGCAGGTCGGTGTGGTTGGCATCAAGTGATACGTCTATGTACTTGGTGTCAGGTATGAAATAGCCGGTGAAACCGGTTGAGGAGACGCCTTCATCGGTCATGGTTCCCGTGAGTTCAACCTGGCGGGTGTTGCGGTTCCATCGGCAGTCTGCCTCCATGAGTCCGTGGTAGGAATCCAGGAACCCGAAGTCTTCAATCCTGAAGGAACCTGAGAAAGCGGGGTTGGCCAGAACTGATGATGCAAATACCTGTCCGGAGGCAAGTCCGTTAACCTGCGGCGCCTTCTTAAGATGCAGTGTGGCGATGGTCTGTGCCAGGTCTATGTTCTTCATTGAAAGGACAATTACATCGCTCGAATCAGATGATACCGTGCCGTTTGCATAGAGAAACTGGTCGTTGTTGCTTGCGCTCAGGTCTGTTATGGTGACCTTGCGCATATCGGTTACCAACTGGGCGATTGAGAGGTCCCATATGGTGCCGTTCACGGTGATGCTGGTGGTGTCTACTACTGATAGGGACTGCAGTCCGTGACGGCGGTCATACTTGAGGAACTGGGTGAGTGTGCGTGCAGTTCCGCTCATGGTGCGTGAGTTGTTGGCCCATGAGTAGTCTCCATGTACTATGTCGGCCGATGCCTGGAGCGCTGCATTGAGGTAGGTCATTTCGCCCATCTTGTCTCCGTATGAGCCCGAGAGGTCCACATTGCTGGTTCCATCGGATGATTTCATGGTTAGTCGGGCATCGGTAATACTCTGCTCTTTCAGTGAGAGTTCCGGTACGGAGAGTGTTCCGTTGTAGTGCTTCTTGCTGTCTATGAAGGTCATCTGAAGGTGAGCGGGCTGATCAACGGATATGGGTGAGTGGAATACCTTCTGCATGAAGTCGGCGTTACGAAGGTTCACATCGACCGTGAAACTGTTGGAGGCCTTGGCGTAGTTGCCGGCCTTGAGATTGATGCCCACCATCTTGCCTATGGTAGGAAGCGCATCGGAACATGCCTTGGCTATTGAAGCCGGGATCAGAGAGGCCTGGTAGTTGCCTATCATGGTGGCGTTCATGAAGTCGCTGTTGATGGTGGTGGCCCTGAGGTAATCGTTGTACTGGCAGATGGCAACGGTCATGTTACCCATGGACCAGTCTCCCTCAGTGTCAGTATAATAGAGGCTGTCAACCGACAGCTTGCCAATGATGTCGTCAATGTTATGGCCGATGATCGTGGCGGTGAGGCGGGTGGAGAGCGACATGCTGTCGCGGTCAACCAGATGATAGGCACCCAGGTTGACTGAATCGGCCGTGGCCTTTATGGCGTAGTAAGGGATGTTACCTGTGCCTATTCCGGCGGTCAGGTCAAGGGCTCCGTTCTTATCGGCGAATTTGAGGTCGGTAAGTATCCGGTCAGGTGTGAACGATCCGTCCACTTTGACTCCGCGGTAGGTGTATCTCTTGTAGCGCAGGCTGCCGATACGTCCGTTGAAACGGCCGGAAAAACCGTCATCCTGCCTCTGGAGTTCGGCACTGGCGGTGAGTGAGCAGTTGCCCAGATCCCTGTTTCCTGTAAAGGCACGCAGGTTGACATCCTGTGCAGTCAGATTGCCGCTGTAGGCGTCTCCCTGGCCGTTCATGTCAAAGTTTACGGTGCCGGCCCGGCTGATGATCTGCAGAGATGAACTGGCTGTACCGCTGCGGTTCTCATAGTTGGCTTTGAACGATCCGTCACCCAAAGAGTTGAGTTGGTCGGGTATGGTGAGGCTGAATGCCGCAAGCTGGTCTTGGATCCACAGTGGCAGTTCATCGGAGAATGTGCCGTGGGCCTCGGCATAACGGCATCCCGTTACATGGAAGGTTGTGTCAAGCATCACCGTTCCGCTCATTCCAAGGTCAAGTATGCTGTCCGGAATCTGCACGTAGAGGGCGTTCAGGTTGACATCGCCGCTGCGTCCGTTTCCTTTCAATGTGAGTGTTACCGGTGTGGTCATGGGGCCCAGGGGCGGATAGAACGCCTTGTAGTCACTGCCGGTCAGGGTGGCCCTGATGTCCACGTCTGCGTCAGGCAGTCCGTTTAATCGGGTGGCGAATCCGGCATCGGCACTGAGACGTCTGGCTTCAAAGTCACTGTTGGGGGTGGAGAAGACAAAACCTGACAGGTTGGTGCCGTATCTGCCGATATTTACCGTTCCTTTGGCTCTGTTGAGCATGAAACCGGACTGCTCGGCAAAGGTGAATTTTCTTATGATGACCGATACGGTATCCTGATTGAGCGCTTTAAGCGATAGATTTGCGGTCAGGCCGCTCACTCCGATATGGTTTGTGTTGAACACGCTGTCGGTCCATTCGGCACTGTACACATCGTAGCGGATGGAGCCGTTCCTGATGAGCACTGAGTTGGCCCTGAGGGACATGGGCTCGTCATTGCTGCCGAACATTTCAGTCAGAAATGCGTAGTTGGGGTCCGACTGGGGATCCTCACGGTTGAGCCTTATGCTGGGGCTGTTGACCCTGACACTGGTGATGCTCAGTTTTTTCTTGAGCAGTTTGACTGGTTTGAGCCTGAGCGACAGGGATGCGGCGTGGGCCAGGGTGTCGTGCTTGAGGTCATAGATGGTCAGGTCATCGATGGTGATTCCAAAGGGGTAGGTGAACTGGACACGGCCGGCGTTGACATCGGTCCCCAGAGCCGATGAGGCGATGCCCACTACATGAACAGCGGCATTCTGCTGAATGTTTCTGTTATTCAGCAAAATATGGCCGGTCAGATATGAACTTATCAGAACGGCCAGCAGAATATGGACTATTCTCCCTGCTTTCACAATATGCAAATGTAACTAACTATCCGCAGAAGTGAACAATCTTTATCGAGAGATTTTCTAAAAAAATGCGCATGCAGATACCTGTAGAGCGGTTTTAATCTCGGATTTGCCGATGAAATGGGATTTTTTTGAAAGTGTTGATAATTGCCTCTGCATTTTTGGTTTTATTAAGTTAGTACATAACTCTTTTATTAGTAATTTTGCGCCCGCATTCTGAATAATATTAAACTATATATTCAACTAACAACAAAATGGCAGAAATCATTCGTTTACGAAAAGGTCTGGACATCAAGTTGCTGGGCGCTCCCGTTAAGGAGTTGACCGAGGTTGGTATGGCACAGGAGTACGCTCTCTGTCCCGCCGATTTCACCGGAGTCACTCCCAAGCCGGTCGTCAAGGAACAGCAGACCGTCAAGGCCGGTGAAGCTCTGTTCATTGACAAGAATCATCCTGAGGTGAAATTCGTTTCACCTGTAAGCGGTGAGGTTGTTGCAGTGAACCGTGGCGCACGCCGCAAGGTCTTGAGCATTGTGGTCAAGCCCGATGCAAAGCAGACTTATGTAGAGTTCGGAACCAAGAGCGTTCAGTCGCTTTCAGGTGAGGAGGTAAAGGCCGCCCTGTTGGAGTCGGGCCTTTTTTCATTCTTCCGTCAGCGTCCTTATGACGTGATCGCTAACCCCGCCGATGCACCGAGAGGCATATTCGTATCGGCTTTCGATTCCAAGCCTCTGGCTCCGGATTTCGAGTTCGTACTTCAGGGTAATGAGGTAGACTTCCGCACAGGTCTGAGTGCAATCGCCAAGATTGCTCCCACAACTCTGAGCATCAGCGCTTGCCAGACAAGCGAGGCTCTCACCGACGCTAAGAATGTTGACCTCTATGCTTTCAAGGGTGCTCATCCCGCAGGCAACGTAGGTGTACAGATCAACCACATCAAGCCCGTCAACAAGGGTGAGATCGTATGGACTATCGATCCCGAGGCAGTAATCTTCATCGGCCGTCTGTTCAACAAGGGTATTGTTGATATGACACGTATCATCGCCGTAGCAGGTGAGGAGGTTGTCAATCCTTCATACCTTAAGGTTATTGCAGGCGCCAAGATCGGTTCTCTTCTGGACGGCCGTCTGAACAAGACCGAGCATATCCGTATCATCAACGGTAACGTTCTGACCGGTGTAAAGGCTACAAAGGATGATTTCCTGGGTGCTTTTGCAAACATGATCACCGTTATCCCCGAAGGTGATGACGTAAACGAGTTCATGGGCTGGATAGCTCCCCGTTTCAACCAGTACAGTGTCAGCCGTACATTCTTCTCATGGCTTACATGCAAGAAGCGTTACAGCATCGATGCACGTATCAAGGGCGGCGAGCGTCACATGATCATGTCAAACGAGTATGATAAGGTGTTCCCGATGGATATCTATCCCGAGTTCCTTATCAAGGCTATCATAACGGGTAATATCGACAAGATGGAGGCATACGGTATCTACGAGGTGGCTCCCGAGGATTTTGCTCTCTGTGAGTTTGTGGATTCTTCAAAACTTGAGCTCCAGCGTATCGTACGCGAGGGCCTTGATAACCTTCGTGCCGAAATGGCCTAAAACCCAGACGAGTTATGAGTTTAAGAAATTACATAGACAAGATCAAACCGAGTTTTGAGGAGGGCGGCAAACTGCATGCTTTCCGTTCGGTGTTTGAAGGTTTTGAGACCTTCCTTTTCGTTCCGAATACCACTGCAAAGAACGGCGTGAACATTCACGACTCATTCGACAGCAAGCGAATGATGATCATGGTTGTTATCGCCCTGGTTCCTGCACTGCTGTTCGGTATGTACAATGTAGGCTATCAGCACTTTGCTCTGGCCGGTCTGCTTGAGCAGGCTACTTTCTGGAACAAGTTCTGGTTCGGCTTCCTGGCCGTTCTTCCCAGACTTATAGTATCATACGTAGTAGGTCTTACTATTGAGTTCATCGTGGCTCAGTGGAAGCACGAGGAGATTCAGGAGGGTTACCTGGTATCAGGTTTCATCATTCCTCTGATTATCCCCGCAACTACTCCTCTGTGGATTCTGGCCGTTGCCGTTGCCTTCTCGGTAATCTTTGCCAAGGAGATATTCGGCGGAACAGGTATGAACTTCCTCAATGTGGCTCTTATCACACGCGCATTCATATTCTTTGCATATCCTTCAGTAATCACAGGTGAGACCGTTTGGGTGGTTGACCACGCAATCTGCGGTCTGGGTGCCGATATTGACGGTATGACAGCCGCTACCGCTCTGGGTACAGCTTCTACCACGGCTGCCGCTCCTGCATTCTCGATGGATATGGTATGGGGCTTCATCCCCGGTTCAGTAGGTGAGACCAGCGTGATTGCAATCGCTCTTGGCGCTCTGCTGCTCCTCTATACCGGAATCGCAAGCTGGAAGACAATGCTTTCAGTATTTGCAGGCGGTATCCTGATGGCTCTGGTATACAACCAGTGGGGTCCCGACAACGCTATGGCTCAGATGCCCTGGTACGAGCATATCTGCCTGGGCGGTTTCTGCTTCGGCGCCGTATTTATGGCAACTGATCCGGTTACATCGGCCCGTACAGAGGTTGGTAAGTGGATTTACGGTCTGCTCATCGGTATGATGGCTATCACAATCCGCGTCATGAACCCCGGTTATCCCGAAGGTATGATGCTGGCCATCCTGCTCATGAACTGCTTCGCTCCGCTCATTGACTACTGCGTAGTACAGCGTAACGTGAACAAACGTCTTAACAGAATAAACAAATAAGGATTATGGCTACGAAAAAATTCAAATGTAAGGTTTGTGGCTATGTCCACGAAGGAGACAAGGCTCCTGAGCAGTGCCCCATGTGTCAGGCACCTCAGAGTGAGTTTGAAGAGATTGTAGAGGAGGGTGCTGCTCCTGCCAAGAAGGGTCTCAATACCAACAGCAACGTTTATACCATCGTTTATGCAGCCGTAATGGTTGTTATCGTGGCATTCCTGCTGGTGTTCGTATCACAGACTCTCAAGGATCGTCAGACCGCCAACGTAATCAACGATACAAAGCAGCAGATACTCTCTGCCCTGAATCTGCGTGACCTGCCCGATGTGGCCGGCACATATGATGAGGTTATCAAGGCCGATGCACTGATGCAGCCCAACGGCAAGATGGCTGAGTATGACGGTGATTTCAATACCTCTTATAAGAGTGAGTTCGACAAGGGTAACCTGCACATCTTTGTGGCCGAGGTTAACGGCGAGCGCAAGTTTGTCATTCCTATGAACGGACTTGGTCTGTGGGGTACCATCTGGGGCTACATAGCCCTGAATGAGGACCGCAACACCGTTTACGGCGTTTATTTCTCACACTCATCCGAGACTCCGGGTCTGGGCGGTGAGATTGCCGGAACCAAGTTCCAGGACCGTTTCCCCGGCAAGCTGGTGGTTAACGGTGAGGAGGTTGGCCTCACGGTAGTCAAGTACGGTAAGGCCGACAAGGGCTCACAGTTTGAGGTTGACGGTGTGACCGGTGCTACCATCACATCAACCGGTGTGAACACTATGATTAATAAGGTGCTCTCAGCATACATTCCTTTCCTGACTAAGCAGTGCTGCAAAGAAGGCGGCTGCGAGGAGGGCGGCGAAGAGTGCTGCGAGGATAATGTTGAATCTAACGACTGATTTGGATTATGGCAAACAAGAATAGTGAGGCTTTCAAACAGCCGTTGTGGGTCAACAACCCTGTATTGGTTCAGATTCTGGGTATCTGCTCGGCTCTGGCCGTAACGGCTCAGCTCAAACCCGCCATCGTGATGGGTCTTTCAGTAACCGTCATAGTGGCTATGTCAAACGTGATCATTTCACTTCTCCGCAATACTATTCCTAACCGTATCCGTATCATCATCCAGCTGGTGGTGGTAGCTGCTCTGGTTACTATAGTAAGCGAGATTCTCAAGGCCTTTGCATACGATGTAAGCGTTCAGCTCTCAGTATATGTAGGTCTTATCATTACCAACTGTATCCTTATGGGTCGTCTGGAGGCATTTGCCATGCAGAACGGTCCCTGGGCATCATTCCTGGACGGTATAGGTAACGGTCTGGGTTATGCAGTCATTCTGGTAGTGGTTGCTTTTGTACGTGAACTCTTTGGTAGCGGAACATTGTTCGGTTTCCAGGTTGTACCGCAGTGCTTCTATGAGGCAGGTTACCTGAACAACGGTCTTATGATCATGCCGCCTATGGCTCTTATACTGGCCGGCTGCATCATCTGGTATCATCGCGCCAAGAACAAGGATTTACAGGAAAACTAATCTCAAAGCGTAAAGAATTATGGAACATTTCTTCAGTTTATTTGTTAGGTCGATATTCGTCGACAACATGATTTTCGCTTTCTTCCTGGGTATGTGCTCATTCCTGGCCGTATCCAAGAACGTAAAGACGTCTTTGGGACTTGGTGTTGCTGTTATCTTTGTTGAGCTCATCACACTTCCCGTTAACTATCTGCTTCAGACCAAGGTTCTGGAGCCGATGGGTCTGGAATTCCTCAGTTTCATCCTTTTCATCGCTGTTATAGCCGGTATAGTTCAGCTGGTTGAGATGGTGGTAGAGAAATTCTCACCGTCACTCTACAACTCACTGGGTATATTCCTGCCGCTTATCGCTGTGAACTGCGCCATCATGGGTGCATCACTGTTCATGCAGCAGCGTATCGGAATGGATCCGGACAACACTCAGGCCATCACCTCATTCGGTGACTCAATCGCTTACGCACTGGGTTCCGGTATTGGTTGGGCTCTGGCTATCGTCTGCCTGGCTGCCATCCGTGAGAAGATGGAATACTGCGATATTCCCAAGCCTCTGAAGGGTGTGGGTATTACATTCATTACCGTAGGTCTGATGGCTATGGCTTTCATGTGCTTCTCAGGTCTGGCAATTTAAAGGAGGTAATATTATGAACAACATCTATATTTCAAGTATTATAGTTTTTCTGGCCGTTATCCTGCTGCTGGTAGTTATCCTGCTGGTGGCCAAGAGCTACCTGGTTGCCTCTGGCAAGGTCAAGGTAACAATCAACGGCGACAAGGAACTTGAGGTGAATTCAGGCGCAAGCCTTCTGAGCACCCTGGCCGAGAACGGCGTTTATCTGCCTTCAGCCTGCGGCGGTAAGGGTTCTTGCGGACAGTGCAAATGCCAGGTCGTTGAGGGCGGCGGTGAGATCCTGGACTCTGAGAAGGGCCACTTCACACGCAAGCAGATCAAGGACAACTGGCGTCTGGGTTGCCAGTGCAAGGTTAAGGGTGACCTCTCCATCAAGGTACCTGAGAGTGTTCTCGGTGTCAAGGAGTGGGAGTGCGAGGTTATCTCCAACAAGAACGTGGCTACCTTCATCAAGGAGTTCATCGTACAGCTTCCCGCTGGCGAGCATATGGACTTCCTGCCCGGTAGTTACGCTCAGATCAAGATTCCTGCATACTCTATGGATTATGACAAGGATATCGACAAGGATCTTATCGGTCCCGAGTATCTGCCCGCATGGGAGAAGTTTGGTCTCTTCGGCCTCAAGTCAGTGGTTACCGAGCCTACCATCCGTGCTTACTCTATGGCCAACTATCCTGCCGAGGGTGACCGCATCATGCTGACAGTACGTATCGCTACTCCTCCTTTCAAACCGAAACCCGAGGTTGGCTTCCAGGATGTTCCCACCGGTGTGGCTTCATCTTATATCTTCAGCCTCAAACCGGGTGACAAGGTTATCATGTCAGGTCCTTACGGTGAGTTCCATCCTATCTTTGACTCCAAGAAGGAGATGATATGGGTTGGTGGCGGTGCCGGTATGGCTCCTCTGCGTGCTCAGATCATGCATATGACCAAGACCCTTAATACTCGTGACCGTGAGATGCACTACTTCTACGGAGCACGTGCCCTTAACGAGGTGTTCTACCTGCAGGATTTCCTGGGTCTGGAGAAGGAGTTCCCCAACTTCCACTTCCATCTGGCTCTGGACCGTCCGGATCCCGCAGCCGATGCAGCAGGCGTCAAGTACACTCCCGGATTTGTTCACAACGTTATGTACGAGACCTATCTTAAGGACCATGAGGCTCCTGAGGATATCGAGTACTACATGTGCGGTCCCGGCCCCATGTCAAAGGCCGTTACCGGTATGCTGGACAACCTGGGCGTTGATCCTGCCTCCATCATGTACGATAACTTTGGCGGATAACTTATCTGCTGAATTCGATAGGAAAAGCGGCTCTCTTTGCGGGAGCCGCTTTTTTTGTTCCCTTTGGCGAGATTCCTCATTGCATCTGCTCCAGCAGAGTATTGCATCGGTTGCGGAGGTAGGGAGTCAGCTTGGTGGGATTGCTCTTTAGCGGGTTTGGAAGGCAAATGGCTATGGATATGGCTTGTCTGCGGGTAAGTTTGTCGGCTTGACAATTAAAATAATGCCGGGCGGCGGCTTCGGCACCATAGATGCCGGGGCCCATCTCAATCACATTAAGGTAGACTTCCATTATGCGGTCCTTGCTCCAGAGTAGTTCTATCAGAACTGTCCAGTAAGCTTCCCATATCTTCCTGGCGCCGGTGCGGGAGCCGAATGTGAATACGTTCTTGGCAGTTTGTTGCGATATGGTGCTGCAACCACGGATTTTGGTTCCTTTGTTCAGGTGGTCATCACGCATCTTGCGGATCTCTTCCCAATCAAAACCGTGATGCTGATAGAACTTCTGGTCCTCGGTCAGAACTACGGCCTTGGCAAGTTGAGGCGATATCTTATCCAGGCTAACCCAAGTGTGCTGATTCTTAAATGACTCCACTTTACGGTTCTCGATGGAGCGTTTAAGCATGAGCGGAGTATATTTTATGGGAACGTATCGTAACAGAAGCACCAGGGCAAAGCTGAAGGCTATAAAGAGTAGGGGTAGCCTTACTAACAGCTTGTATGTCCATTTGCGCTTCTTCATAAACGATTGAGTCCTAATCGGCTGCAAAAATACTTATTTCTTGACACATGACACAAAGGGATAGTATCCCTGTGTCTTTAAGACGTATTTAGCACCTTTTGCCGTTTATAAGATGAACAACCTGATAAACTGCATTATGAGAAAGTTGTCTTTTATGTTTTTGGGCGTTGTAATGATGTCACAGCTTGCTCTTGCGGCCGGATATCCACTGAATGGTTCATGGGAGTTGATGGATCCGGAGTCCTGGAGTTTTAAAAATATGCAGAAGATAGCTCCTGAGGGCTTTGTCTGCGGTTATGTGGTGAATGATGCCTGGGGTAACAATTATTTCAGCATGTATGTTGTAAAGAAGGCCGATAAGTATGAACTGGTATATAAAAAACCTGGAATTGCCAAGACAAAAGAGATTGACGCTACGCTGGCAAAAGAGCTGTTGAAAACGGTTGACGGTAATATAGGTGAAGCCCAGAAGCGTAGGGATTTTGAAATAGAGGACGCCAAGAAGAGACTCGAAAAAACAGAGGCTGATGAAACAAATGATGATGAAGATATTTGGGTTGTTTTCTATGATGGTGATGTCATATATGCACTTAAGCCAGGAAAGATGGCATATTCCTGGCCTGATGTGTTTTACCGTTTGTCGGACAAGAACTGGAATGATCAGATGGCTATTCTCTCTGATGCCAAAGCATCAGGAACCCCAGACATTAAAGTTGAATACATTGATGTGGATAAAAAAGAGGAAATCAATCCCGATTCCATTTATTATGTAACAGAAATCGGCCCTGAGTTCCCAGGCGGTCCTCAGGCTTTACTGGATTACCTCAAGGCAAATGTCAATTATCCGGCCCAATGCAGAGAGGCTAAAATACAAGGGCGTGTACTTATAAATTTTGTAGTACAGAAGGATGGCTCCATTAAGAATGTAAGCGTGCTGAAAAGTGTACACCCTTTGCTTGATGAAGAAGCTCGGCGGGTAATATCCACAATGCCCAAGTGGAAACCCGGCATGGAGCACGGAACTCCCGTCAGAGTGCAATACACCGTCCCGGTCAATTTCCGCCTGAATTGACACAAAAGTATCTACTCCAGTGGGATTTCAGGATGCTGAACGGCCAGTAGGGAGTCTTTCTGTGAGAGGTAGAACATGTATAGGATTACGTCCTTGTCACCATTGTTCTCGCCGTGGTGGATGGTGTTTACCATCTCTACAACTGGCTCGCCCTCATGAACTACCTTGGTCTTGCCGTCCAGTCCTATGATGGTCAGCTCGCCCTGTACCAGTATACCGTAATTCATAACGGGGTGGTGATGCCAGCCTAATTTCTTGCCGGCGGGGGATACATATTTTACAGCCACCGGTTCGGGGCGGCCCTCCAGGTAATCGGGCAACTCGACACCATCCCAGCTCTGGCTGGTGCGTATCAGTTCGGTGCTCTGCACCTGCGGCGTCGGGTCTGACTCTTGTGCCTTGGCATCATTGCAGGAGTTCAGCGATAAACATACTGTAGCCAAGCCGCAAACTATGGTGGCGGCAAGCACCCGCAGATTAATCTTTTTCATAGTCCTTTATGAGAATTGTTGATTATGCGCAAATGTAATCAAATCTTCACGAATAGCACAAATATTTGTAAGTTTGCAAAGTCCAAACATAAAACATACTTGATGATGAAAAAGATAATGCTTATGGTGGTCGCAGTCCTTATGTGCGGCATGTTTCAGTTGAGTGCTCAGCCTACCTACACAGATATAGGCTTCAATGATATTGCCGATGTGTTTGCAGAGGTTAAGCCCTATGAGACGGTGGTGTTTCTGGTCAGACACGGTGAGCGCGGCCGTGATTACTCCAAGAACGGACTGCTGACCGAGAACGGAAAGGCTCAGGCCAGGATGGTGGGTGAGAAGATCAAGAGCGGTGAGCAGGCTTTCTACGCTCACTCCGATTATGGCCGCACCATACAGACCTGCGAGAACATTGCCATTGGCCGCGGCGATGAGTTCATTCATGAGGAGTGGGGCATATTGAACGGTGACTGGTACCGCAAGGATATTCCGGCTCTGAGGCGCAACGGTTGGGACAACTGGGAATCGCTTTCACAGTGGGCCTATGAAGGCGGCATGGAAGAGGGCTTCTATAATCTGGAGGAGCGCAGCAAGGAGTGGCTGGACTCACTCAAGGCTCATCTGCCTTCAATGAAGCGCATCAATGTGCTGGTGTCACATGATTATATGGTAACCCCGATGGCGATATATGCATCGGACAAACAGGTTGACCTGCATTACTGGGTAAACCGCAAATGGATTAATTACCTGGCCGGCGTAGCTATAATAATAGATCCGCAAGGCCACATGCGGTTCAAGACTATCCGCGGTCTGGACTCCGGCGTGCTGGCCAGATAACCCGTATAATTTCTATTTTTTGTAACTTTGGGGCATTATGCTTGAAAACATTGTCTCTAAGGTTAATGATATTGTCTGGAATCCCGGGTTGGTTGGGCTTCTGATTCTGGCAGGTCTTTATTTTTCTTTCAGGACCAGGTTTGTGCAGGTTCGCAAGTTTGGATCCATGCTCAGGTCCCTTTTCAGCAGGAAGGCTGGAAATAACGGTATCTCATCGTTCGAGGCATTCTGTCTGGCTCTTTCGGGCCGTGTGGGAACCGGAAATATCGTAGGAGTGGCTACGGCTATCGCTTTTGGTGGACCGGGCGCCGTGTTCTGGATGTGGGTGGTGGCTTTCTTCGGGGCATCGACCGCCTTTGTGGAATCCACTCTGGCTCAGATTTACAAGTTCTCGCATAGTACAGGATTCAGGGGCGGCCCGGCGTCATTCATTGAGAACGGGCTTAAGATGCCCTGGCTGGGCAAGACCTTTGCGGTCATTACGCTGGTGGCTTGCGGCGTGTTCCTGCCTACGGTTCAGTCAAACGGCGCTTCTACGGCGCTCAGTAACGCATTCTCGGTTTCAACGCTTGCCAGCGGCATAGGAATGGCTGCGTTGTTGGGACTGGTTGTCTTTGGCGGAGTAAGGAGAATTGCCAGTGTGGCAGCAATTGTCACTCCGTTCATGGCCTTGGGATATATGATTATGGCTGTTGTGGTTATCTGCATCAACATCAAGGCTGTTCCGGGAATATTCGCATCAATCTTTACCAATGCTTTCGGAATAAATCCTGTATGCGGCGGTATCATCGGCTCCACTATTGCTATGGGCGTTAAGCGCGGCATATTCTCAAATGAGGCGGGGCAGGGTACGGGCGCTATCGTGTCGGCATCGGCCGATGTGGCTCATCCCGCTCAGCAGGGTCTGGCGCAGGCTTTCTCGGTCTATGTGGATACGCTGCTGGTTTGTACGGCGACAGCTCTTATGATACTGTCATCGGGCATGTACAATATCTTTGATTCTACGGGTGAGATGATTTTTGCAGGTGCTCCGGAACTGGCCAACAATTACGTGAGTTATACCCAGACCGCAGTGGATTCGGTGTTTATGGGATTCGGCGGGCGGTTTGTATCCATTGCGATGGTGTTCTTTGTGTTCAGCACGGTTATGGCTTACTATTTCTACTCGGAGTCAAGCATTATCTATCTGTTCAGGAAAGGTAAGCCCAAATGGGAGAGCATTGCCGTCAATATCCTGAGGGTTATCACTATGGCGGCTGTGATATTCGGTGCGGTGCGTGAGACCGATGTGGTTTGGCAGCTTGGTGACATAGGCGTGGGCCTGATGGCCTGGGTGACTGTCATATCAGTGCTGATACTCTGTCCCGCAGCCATCCGCTCCCTCAAGGATTACGAAACGACACATTAGAAAATGACGCAAAGGGAAACGACCCCTTTGCGTCACCCCTTTGCGTAGTTGTCAGGAGAGTCTGACGGCGGTACCGGAGGCGGTTACCATGAGCATGCCGTTATCTGTGCCCAGAACTTCATAGTCTATGTCAATGCCAACAACGGCATCGGCACCAAGTTTATGGGCACGATCCTCCATCTCTCTCATGGCCTGGGCGCGGGCGTTGATAAGTTCGTCCTCGTAAGAGCCGCTGCGTCCGCCTACGAAATTGCGGATGCTTGCTGCAAAGTCGCGAAGGAAATTAACTCCGGCTACTACTTCGCCGAAAACTACTCCCTTATACTCAATTATTGTACGACCCTCGATGGTCGGTGTGGTTGTGAGAATCATATAATCAGGACTTTTAGAGTTTCTGCAAAGATAAGCAATAGAGATTTTTAATCTTACATTTTGTCATGGTTTTCGGAAGGGTTTACGTAAAAACTGACAAAATGGAAAGGATTGCAATTGATTTATTGCAAAGTGTAATCAATAGGAGGTTTTGACATTGCAAAATATTTGTATATTGTTCAAAAGTTTATCACTTTTTTCATTGAAAATATTTGTTTTACCCGAATTAAGGGAGTACCTTTGCGCCACGATTCAAAAAACTTTAATACATATTTTCTGTTATGAAGCATAATTTTTGCGCAGGTCCTGCTGTTCTTCCGCAGGAAGTGATTGAGAAATCAGCTCAGGCTGTTTATGATTTTGCCGGCACAGGCATTTCTATTCTCTCTATCAGCCACCGTTCAAGCGAGTTCAAGCCTGTAGTTGATGAGGCCGAGGCTCTTATCAAGGAGATCCTGGATGTACCCGAGGGTTATTCAGTACTGTTCCTGGCAGGTGGTGCCAGCATGGAGTTCTGTCGCGTACCTTATAACTTCCTCAATAAGAAGGCTGCTTACCTGAACACCGGTGTTTGGGCTAAGAAGGCCATGAAGGAGGCTAAGGCTTTTGGTGAGGTTGTTGAGGTTGCTTCATCAGCCGATGCAAACTACACCTTCATCCCCAAGAATTTTGAGATTCCAGCTGATGCGGATTATTTCCACTTCACAACAAACAATACAATCTACGGTACTGAGATCCGCAAGGATCTGGACAGCCCGGTTCCATTGATTTCTGATATGTCTTCAGATATCTTCTCACGTCCCATCGATGTAAGCAAGTACAACTGCATCTACGGCGGCGCACAGAAGAACCTGGCTCCCTCAGGTATGGCCTTTGTTATCGTTAAGAACGATGCCCTTGGCCATGTTGACCGTTATATCCCCACAATGCTGAACTATCAGACACATATCGATAACGGTTCAATGTTCAACACACCTCCTACATTCACTATCTACTCAGCTATGGAGTCGCTCCGCTGGCTCAAGGCTCAGGGTGGTGTAAAGGAGATGGCTAAGCGTGCCGAGGCCCGTGCCGCCAAGCTGTACGGTGAGATTGACCGCAACAAGCTGTTCGTAGGCACCGCTAACGAGGAGGACCGTTCATACATGAACATCTGTTGGGTTATGGCTCCCGAGTACAAGGAACTTGAGGATGAGTTCATGAGCTTTGCCAAGGGCAAGGGTATGGTTGGTATCAAGGGTCACCGTTCAGTAGGCGGTTTCCGTGCATCATGCTACAACGCTCTGCCTATGGAGAGTGTTGACGCTCTGATTGCCGCAATGAAGGAGTTTGAAGCAAAACATTAATAGATATTGATATGAAGGTACTTGTTGCTACATCAAAACCTTTTGCTAAGGTTGCTGTTGATGGAATCCGTGAAGTAATTGAGGGTGCAGGTTATGAACTCGCCCTGCTTGAGAAATATACAGAGAAGGCCGCTCTTCTTAAGGCTGTTGCCGATGTTGACGCTATCATTATCCGCAGCGATATCATAGACGCTGAGGTATTCGATGCCGCTAAGCAGCTCAAGATCGTGGTTCGCGCAGGTGCAGGTTACGACAATGTTGACCTGGCATCGGCCACCGCTCATGGAGTTTGCGTCATGAATACTCCGGGTCAGAACGCCAATGCAGTTGCCGAGTTGGTAGCCGGTCTGATGGTATACGCCGTACGTAACTTCTACAACGGCACATCTGGTATTGAGCTGCTGGGCAAGAAGCTGGGTATCCACGCTTTCGGTAACGTAGGCCGTAACGTAGCACGTATAGCCAAGGGATTCGGCATGGATGTTTACGCCTTTGATGCTTACTGCCCCAAGGAGGCTATTGAGGCTGCAGGTGTACATGCAGTTGACAATGTTGAGGATATGTACAAGACCTGCCAGTTCATCTCACTGCACTTGCCTGCAACTGATGAGACCAAGAACTCAATTGGCAAGAAACTGGTTAGCCTTATGCCCAAGGGTGCCGTTCTGGTTAACTCAGCACGTAAGGAGATCATCAATGAGGATGAACTTATCAAACTGATGCAGGAGCGTGAGGATCTTAAGTTCGTATCAGATATAGCACCTGCTGCAGCTACTAAGTTTGAGGAGCTGTTTGCAGACCGTTACTTTGCTACTCCCAAGAAGATGGGCGCACAGACTGCCGAGGCTAACATCAACGCCGGTATCGCTGCTGCCAATCAGATCGTGGGCTTCCTGAAGGATGGTATAACCAAGTTCATGGTTAACAGATAATGGCTATAGTAAAACCATTTCAGGGAATCCGTCCTCCCAAGGAGCTTGTAGAGAAGGTGCAGAGCCGTCCATATGATGTGCTTAACTCAGAGGAGGCCAAGGCCGAGGCTGCAGGGAATGAGATGTCCCTTTATCACATCATCAAGCCCGAGATTGACTTTGACCCCATAGCTGAGGAGACTGATCCCCGCGTTTATGCCAAGGCTGCCGAGAACTTCCGTAAGTTCCAGGACAAAGGCTGGCTCAAGCGTGACACCAAGGAGCAGTACTACATCTACGCTCAGACTATGAACGGAAAGACCCAGTATGGTCTTGTAGTCTGCGCATACGTTGAGGATTACCTCAAGGGCAACATCAAGAAGCATGAGCTTACCCGCGCCGATAAGGAGGAGGACCGTATGAAGCATGTTCGCGTAAACAACGCCAACATTGAGCCGGTGTTCTTTGCTTATCCCGATGACAAGGTTCTTGACGAACTTGTTGCCAAGTACGTAAAGGGTGCTCCCGAGTATGATTACGTAGCTCAGGGTGACGGTTTCCGTCATCAGCTCTGGATAATAGACAAGGATGAGGATATCAAGACCGTAACCGAGAGGTTTGCAGGTATTCCTTCACTCTACATAGCCGACGGTCACCACCGCTCAGCCGCTGCTGCCCTGGTTGGTGCCGAGAAGGCTCGCCAGAATCCCAACCACCGCGGTGATGAGGAGTACAACTACTTCATGGCAGTTTGCTTCCCGGCTTCACAGCTCACCATCATCGACTACAACCGCGTTGTCAAGGATCTGAATGGAATGACATCGGCCGAGTTCCTCAAGGCTCTGGAGAAAAACTTCATTGTTGAGAAGAAGGGTAAGGATATATTCAAGCCGTCAGAATTGCACACATTCTCACTCTATCTGGATGGAGAGTGGTACAAACTGACCGCAAAGAAGGGCACATTTGATGACAGCGATCCTATAGGTGTCCTGGATGTTACAATATCTTCAAACCTGATTCTGGACCAGTTGCTGGGCATCAAGGACCTGCGCCGCGACAAGCGTATAGACTTTGTAGGCGGTATACGCGGTCTGGGTGAACTCAAGCGCCGCGTTGACAGCGGTGAGATGAAGATGGCTCTTGCGCTCTATCCTGTTTCAATGAAACAGCTTATGGATATAGCCGATACGGGC
>JAFXMB010000147.1 GCA_017530735.1 Bacteroidaceae bacterium
AGGTACATAAAAAAACGTGCATCGAAGCACGCATCTTAATGGGCCTACCAGTTTGTCTTTTTTTGCTCAGGTCCGTCTCAAGTTTCCTTGTCTAAAGTTCTTTAAATTGACGGTTCGTATTACCCTTGGACATACTCTCAAAAAGAGCACGCCCGTCGTACTACTTGTCTGTATGAAATCGTATCAAAGATCGTCTTGTCTGTGCTGTTCCTTTCGGAAAGCGGATGCAAAGGTAGTGCTTCTGAATATTCCCACCAAACAAATCGGGCACTTTTTTCCTGAATTTTTTGTTAATAAATATAACTCGCTGAATATGACCACCGACGATAAAGACAAAAGAGGCGGGGCCATCAGGCACCACCTCTTTTATATACGTGCGTATGCGCGATATTACTCTGCCTCGGGAGCGATAAGCTTGTAGCCCTTACCGTGGATGTTGATGATTTCTACTGAATCATCGTCCTTGAGATGCTTACGGAGTTTGGTGATGTAAACATCCATACTGCGGGCGTTGAAGTAGTTGTCATCGATCCAGATTGACTTGAGAGCGAAATCACGCTGGAGGATCTCGTTCTGATGAGCGCAGAGGAGGTTGAGAAGCTCTGACTCCTTAGTGGTGAGTTTGGTTGACTTTTCACCGATAGAGAGTATCTGCTTCTTGGCATCGAAGGTGAACTTACCGATCTGGTAAACGGTAACCTCACGGTTCTTCTTGCCATGTACACGGCGCAGGATGGCTTCCATGCGGAGTGTAAGCTCTTCCATGCTGAAGGGTTTGGTGATGTAGTCATCGGCACCGATCTTGAAGCCCTCGAAGATATCGTCCTTGAGGTTCTTGGCGGTCAGGAACATGATGGGTACATCTGAGTTGATAGCGCGAATCTCTTTTGCAAGAGTGAATCCATCTTTCTTAGGCATCATTACGTCGAATACGCAGATGTCATACTTGTTCTTAATGAAAGCTTTGTAGCCGGCATCACCGTCGGGGCACAGTTCTGCATTGTAGCCCTTGGCCTGAAGATACTCGCGGAGGAGCATACCCAGGTTCTCGTCGTCCTCACATAACAGGATGTTCAGTTTTTCTTCCATAATCTTGATTTTTATAGGTTATTCATTGTTTTGCGGTAGTGATATGATAAACTTGGTTCCGTTGCCAAGTTCGCTCTCAGCCTTAATAGTTCCCTTGTGGTTAACTATTACTTTCTTTACGTAGGCCAGACCAAGGCCGAAGCCCTTAACGTCATGGCGGTTACCGGTATGTACGCGGTAGAAACGGTCGAATATCTTCTTGAGGTCATCACGCTTGATACCTATTCCGTTATCAGCAATGGAGACCATGAGTTTGCCGGATTCGTTCCAGGTGCGGACTTCAAGGTGCAACGGAACATCGGGCCTCTTATACTTGACGGCGTTATCCATGAGGTTGAAGATGACGTTGGTGAAGTGCATCTCATCAACCATGCCGAACGGATCCTCTGTCTCAAACTGGGCATCGATGGTTCCGCCGATATTCTCGACTTTGAGTTTGAAGGTGTTGATTACACCGTTGATGAGTTCATCGACATCCATTTCCTTAAGTTTCATGGTGTTGCTCTGACGCTCAAACATGGACATCTGGAGCACCTTCTCTACCTGGAAGCGCAGACGTTTGGTCTCATCGTTGATGACGCCTGAGATATGCTTGAACATCTGGGGTGATTTGGACACGGCCTGGTCGTTAAGCATCTGTGCTGCGAGAGAGATGGTGGATATAGGAGTCTTGAACTCGTGAGTCATGTTGTTGACAAAGTCATTCTTCATCTCGGTTATCTTACGCTGACGTGTGATAACAAAGAGGGTGAACGCGAAGGTTACCATCAGGATTGCGATGAAGATAAGTGACGGGAGCATGAAACCCACTGACTTGTCAATGTAGTCATCGAGTGTGGGGAATGACACGCGGATGACACCCATGCGGTTGGGGTTGTCATTGTGGAACACAACCTGAGAGTAACTGTTGACGAAGGAGTTGGTGTTGGCCTCCTTGCAGCAGGTATAGATTACACGGCCGGTATTGGTTGTGAGCACATAATGAAACGGTATCTCTATTCCATTAACCGCGAGTTGGTCAGTCAGTTCGTTGGCAAGAGTGGTGTTATCAATACGCTGAGCCAGAGACCTGTTTCCTGTGCTGACAAGCATATTGTAGATTACCTCATCAACAAGTTCCTTTGTGGACAGATAGCGCTCAAGCTGACGCTGCTGAAGAATCCTGGAGCGCTCTCCTATGACTCCGCTGCCGTTATCGTTCTGAGAACGGGGTATCTGCAGTGATGGCATGGTGGGTGTGGTTGACTCCAATGAGGGATTCTGTCCCGGTGTGCCTGGAGACTGGACAGGCGGCTGAATAGTCTGGCTGAATGAGAACGCACCATTCTGGAATGAGAATGTCTGGCTATAGAAACCGTCTATGGAGATATTTCCATAATCGGAGTTACGCTGCATCTCACGGATATCCTCCTCAAGATATCTCTCTGCCTCAACAAGCTCAAGTTTGCGGGCCACTTCATACAGGCTGCGCTTGACGGATTCGTCAAAATGCTGATGGCGCATATCGGTCATCTTCTTGATATAGCTGAACTGTTGGGTCAGCAGGAAGACGAACGAAACGCACATTACAGCGCTCAATATCCAAACGATTGACTTTTTCATATGGGCAAATATAACGACGTTTTGGTAAATGCAAACGATTAACTTAATTTTTTGTGCGATTTTTAGATAAAAAAGGCGGAATTGTGGTAATTCCGCCTTTTAAAGTTGTCAAAATAACAACTATCGCTATTAATCCTCGTCTTTCTGCTGTGCCTCGAACTCCTTGATGAGTTTGTCCTGTACATCGGTAGGAACAAGTTCGTAACTGCTGAAGCTCATTACGAATGAACCGCTACCACCGGTGATTGAACTGAGGGATGTTGAATAGGTTGACATTTCCTTGAGAGGCACCTTGGCGCGGAGCACCTGATAGTTACCTTCACTCTCCATACCCATAATCATACCGCGACGACCCTGGAGATCACTCATTACATCACCCATGTACTCTGCGGGCACGAGAACCTCAACATCATAAACGGGCTCAAGGATCTTAGGACCGGCCTCCTTGAAGGCTGCGCTGAATGCGTTACGGCCTGCAAGCAGGAAGGAGATTTCATTTGAATCAACGGGGTGCATCTTACCATCGTAAACGATTACGCGAACATCGCGTGCGTATGAACCGGTAAGAGGTCCCTGCTCCATGCGCTGCATGATACCCTTGAGGATAGCAGGCATGAAACGTGCATCGATAGAACCACCGACGATACTGTTTACATATACGAGTTTACCACCCCACTCCAGCGGATATTCCTCGACGCCCTTAACGGTCATCTTGAACTCCTGGTTGCCGAACTTGAACATATCGGGCATGGGCTTGCCGTCAGTATAAGGCTCAACGATAAGGTGAACCTCACCGAACTGACCGGCACCACCTGACTGCTTCTTGTGACGATAATCGGCACGGGCGGGCTTGGTGATGGTCTCACGATACGGAATCTTGGGCTCCTCAAAGTTGATCATCATCTTATCATTGTTCTCAATGCACCACTTGAAGGTACGGAGATGGAACTCACCCTGACCGTAAAGGATAACCTGACGGAGTTCCTTGGACTGCTCGATAACGAGTGTGGGATCCTCCTCACGCATACGATTAACGATGGTCATCATCTTCTCCATATCGGCCTCATTAACGGGCTTGAGGGCACGTGAGTACTTTGAGTTAGGATACTTGATGAAGTTGAATGAACGGTCAGCGCCCTCGTTAAGGGTATTGCCGGTACGTACATCCTTAAGTTTAACTGTGCAGCCTATATCACCGGGAAGGAGTTCAGGAACCTGAACGCGGGTGTTACCCTGGCTTACGAAGATCTGAGCTACACGCTCCTTGGAACCACGGTCTGAATTGATCATGTCCTGACCCTCATGTGCCTTGCCGCACATTACCTTGAAATATGATACAGCTCCGATATGGGGCTCGATTGTTGTCTTGAAGAAGAAGAGAGATGTGCCGGAAGCATCAAGCTTGACAACATCACCCTTGGCGTCCTTAATCTCCTTACCCTGCAGAGGTGAGGGAGCTACATTGCCCAGGAACTCAACGAGACGGCTTACACCGATGTTGGGAGCAGCGGCAGTGCATACGATGGGGAACAGGCCGCATGTCTCGATACCCTTGCGGAAACCGGCGCGGATCTCATCGATTGAAAGCTCACCCTGATCAAAGAATTTCTCCATGAGAGCCTCATCGTTCTCAGCAGCGGACTCTGTTACAGTGTCACGCATGGTCTGAGCCTTATCGGCAACTGAACCGGGGATATCCTCGGCCTTCATGGCTGAACCGTCAGCGAAGGTGAGTTTCTGGTTGAGCAGTACATCGATCACGCTCTTGAATGAGGGACCTGCCTGCTCGGGGAACTGGATAGGTACACAAGTGGTACCGAAGGTAGAGCGGATCTGCTCTACAACGTTATCATACTCGCACTTGTCGCTGTCAACGTGGTTGATTACGAAAAATGCAGGCTTACCGAGTTTCTTGACGAGACGATAGCTGTTGATAAGGCCAACGTCAACGCCACGTGAACCGTTTACTACAAGAATGGCGGAGTCGCAGATATTGAGGGCGGTTACTGCCTGACCTGAGAAGTCATCGGAGCCCGGGCAATCAAAGAAGTTGAACTTCTTGCCGAACATCTCAACTGCAAATACTGTTGAATAGACTGAATAGCCATACTCAAGTTCTACTGCTGCTGTGTCGCTGACTGTGTTCTTAGCATTAACTGAACCGCGGCGCTTGATTACGCCTGCCTCAAAAAGGATACTCTCAGTAAGAGTGGTTTTTCCTGATCCGGCTCCGCCAAGAATGGCGATGTTCCGGATGTCTTCTGTTTTATAATTCTTCATATTAGTAATATAGTTTGTCAATTAGGTCTGGCCTCCAATCCGAAGGCTCGCAAATTTATCTAATTAAGGTGGAAATACCAAATAAATCAGCGGAAAAGGGAGCTGATTATGGAGTCACTGACAAACAACTTTTGCTCAGGGATGCTAAGACGGTCATGAGCCAACTTAAGAGACCCGTTGGAGATGAGACTTTGGGCAGATTCCAGGACCGCCAGACGGTCTGACGGGGTGAGCGAAGATAGGTCCAGACCCTGGGCGGTGCGAAGACGAAGCATGAGACATTCGTTGTAGAGATCAGTTGCAGAGAGGCGCTCTACCTCAAATTGCGGGTTATTCTGCTCTACGCCCAGCATATATGCATCGAGGTTGGAGGGATTCCATTGGCGGGAGGTGCCGTTGTAGGAATGTGCACCGGCACCGAGGCCGAGATAGGGAGTTCCGTCCCAATAACTGCTGTTATGGCGTGAGTGGAAGCCGGGAAGGCAGAAGTTGGATATTTCGTAGTGTTCAAAGCCTCCTTCACGGAGGGTGTCACACATCAGGGTGTACATTCGGGAGCAGAGGTCGTCATCGGCCGTAATCAGTCTGCCCTGATCAAGAAGCGCCTTCAGCGGGGTGTTCTCCTCATAGGAGAGGCAGTAGGATGAGATGTGCTGCACCTGGGCGGAAAGGGCGGTATGGAGGTCGGCACGGAACATATCCAAGGTCTGGCCGGGAAGGCCGTACATGAGGTCTATGCTGATGTTGGTTATGCCCGATTCACGGCAGATGCGGACTGCGTCAAGAGCCTGGGTTGCGGTGTGACGGCGATGCAGGAAACTCAGCATCTCCTCATTAAATGTCTGCACGCCCATGCTTATGCGGTTGACCCCGATGGCATGCAGTGCGGTTACGAACTGCGGCGTTATGTCATCGGGATTACACTCTACGGTGAGTTCCTGAAGGTTTTTAAGGCCGATGACCGAGTCTATGGTTGAGATAATTTGGCCCAGTTGCTGAGGTGTAAGACGCGACGGCGTACCCCCTCCGAAATAGACGGTGGTGACGGGGGCATCGGCCAGGTATCCGGCGCGCTGTTCAAGTTCGCGGCAGACAGCCTTTACATAACGTGCGGCTTCATCCTGACGCACAGTCGAGAAGAAGCCGCAGTATATACAGCGTTTGGCACAGAAAGGTATATGTATGTATATACCGGCCAAGGTGTCAGATCATAGAGTTGATGACTTTCATGACATCCTCACCTATGGCGTTGGCCGCTTCCATAGTGGAGGCCTCGGAATAGACGCGGATGATGGGCTCGGTATTGCTCTTGCGCAGGTGCACCCACTTGTCGGGGAAGTCAATCTTTACACCGTCGATGTCATTGATCTCCTCTTTGGCATAGATGCCCTTGACCTTGGTCAGGATGGCATCAACATCTGTACCGGGCTTGAGATCTATACGGTTCTTGGCTATGAAATACGGAGGATATATCTTACGCAACTGGCTAACCTTCATATTCATATGTGCCAGATGGCTCAGGAAAAGAGCGATACCTACCAGTGCGTCGCGGCCGTAGTGAAGTGCAGGGTAGATGACTCCGCCATTGCCCTCACCTCCTATGACAGCGCCTGTCTCTTTCATCTTGGTGGTGACATTGACCTCACCTACAGCGGCAGCATTGTACTGGCCGCCGTACTGACGGGTTACGTCACGCAGGGCGCGGGTTGAACTGAGGTTGGAGACGGTATTGCCGGGGGTATGCCTGAGAACGTAATCAGCTACGGTTACGAGGGTGTACTCCTCACCGTACATGGCGCCGTTCTCATCGATGAATGCCAGACGGTCTACATCGGGATCTACGACGAAAGCCACGTCGCGGCCGCCCTTCTTCATGAGATTCATTATGTCGCCGAGGTTCTTTTCAAGAGGTTCGGGATTATGCTGGAAATCACCGGTAGGCTCACAGTAGAGTTTGTCAACGCTCTTGACGCCAAGTGCCTCAAGAAGGTCGGGCAGGATTATGCCGCCCACTGAGTTGACGCAGTCAATGGCTACCTTGAAGCCGGCCTTACGGACGGCATCGACATCAACCAGGTCAAGCGCCAGAACAGACTCGATATGACGACGGTTCATGGTGTTGTCTGTTGAGTAATGACCCAGATGATCGACATCGGCATATGTAAACTCTTCCTTATCGGCAAGTTCAAGAACGCGGTTGCCATCGGCGGCACTCAGGAACTCACCTTCACGGTTCAGGAGTTTGAGGGCGTTCCAATGACGCGGGTTGTGACTGGCTGTGAGGATGATACCGCCATCGGCCTTGAGCCATGTGACTGCAAGTTCAGTGGTGGGAGTTGTTGCCAGACCGATGTCCGTTACGTCAAAACCCATTCCCATGAGCGTTCCGCATACGACCTGACGAACCATCTCGCCCGACAGGCGTGCGTCACGGCCCACTACGATACGGCTTGCGGAAGGATTGCCTTCACGTACCCATGCAGCATAGGCTGATACGAACTTTACAATATCAAGAGGAGTCAGGCCATTACCGGCGGGGCCTCCTATTTCTCCGCGAATACCGGAGATGGATTTTACCATTGCCATTTTTGAGCAGTTATTGTGATTTCGTAAAATGTAGGATAAACACTCTGAGCCGCGTTCCGGGTTCCCTGATTATGGGGAGCGATGATACGAACCTTGGCTCCGTCACCGTTCAGAATGCCCGGAGTGATGAACGGCATTGTCATTATCCAAGAATTGGGAACGGAATTGCCGTATGCCCTTGACATGATGCCGGTTTTGAATGATGCGGTGTATTTATCACCCGTACGTATGACGCTGAAGACATCTGGATCCTGCTGATACCTGTTCATAGTCAGGGTATCACCGGTGCCAATATATACCTCGGCGTAGCGGGCGTTCATGATCCAAGTCTCTCCGGCATTAATCTTACGGCCGTTTCCGCGACGTACAATCTGCATGTAAACGCCATTATCCTCAAAGAGGACATATTCGTTACGTGTGGAATCAGGACCTGTATCGGGGTTGTTGGTTACGGTATCCTCAAGAAACTCCCTGATGCTGATTACGTCTATGTCATGTTTGTCCAACCAGTTGCGTACCTGCTGGGCTTCACGTTCTTTCTGTTCGGCATAGGTCATCTCTTTTTCCTTGCATGAAGAGAGGACCGATGAAATAACCACAAGGCCTAAAACTGCTGAAATCAGTTTCTTCATATTAATTTTTGAATAATTGTCTTATACAATCCTCCTGAGAGTGAGACCATTCGTCAAGTCCCTGATGGAAACGCTCCACCGCTTCTTCAAGAGTACCGCGGAATTCACCTCCGGCTGCATTCTGATGACCGCCGCCATTAAAGAAATCACTGCTGAAACGATTGCATGGCACGGTACCTACCGAACGGAACGAGAGTTTGATGATACCCTGTTCCTTGTCCTCACGGAAGAATGCGCTCAACAGCACTCCGTTTATCTGGAGCGGCATATTGACAAAGCCCTCGGTATCGCCCTTCTTGTACTTGTATTTGTGCAGTTCCTTATCGGTGAGGGTTATGAGGGAGGTTGATTTCTCCGGAAACACCTGCATCTTGTTATTCAGGACAAAGCCCTGCAGACGAAGGCGCGACTCGGAATAGTTGTTGTAGACGAGACGGTAAATCTCATCCTTGTCAATACCCTTGTCAAGAAGATGAGAGACAACCTGGAAAAGGTTGCTGTTATTGCTGTTGTATGACAAGGCGCCGGTATCGGTCATGATTCCGGTATAGATGCACTGGGCCATCTCCTTGTCTATCATATTGAAGTCACCGAGGGCACAGATGAGATGGAACACAAGCTCAGATGTGGAAGATGCCTCGGGATGTGACAGTGTTACGGTATAGTTGGCACCCGGGAAGGGATGATGGTCAAGCAGGAACTTCTTGGCTTTTGAATAGAGGAAGCTGGCTGCAACCTTTCCGATACGGCCCACGACGTTGAAATCAAGGCAACACAGGACATCGGCCTTATAGACCAGTTCCTCACTGGCATCGGGATCATCGGAGAAGACTTTGATATCCTGGGCGCCGGGAAGCCATGAAAGGAAATCAGGAGCAGAATCAGGCACCAGTACCACGGCCTCCTTACCCTTGCTCTTGAGATAACGGCAGAGAGCCAGCGACGAACCGATGGCATCACCGTCAGGGCCCATGTGGGTCAGTATCACGTAACGGTCAGCCCACCCCATCCAGATGCGAAACTCAGCTACGTCAATACCGGATAACATGTTTTTTATCATAGCACCGCAAAGGTACTCAATATGATTCAAATCACAAAGTTTTGGAAGGCTGCCAAAATGCTGGCGGCCGCAATGCAGGCAAGAGCCTCGACAAGGTGGCGGGCACGCTTCTCACGATACCACACACATAGAAGTATGACGACGGCGTATATGACGAAAATGACCCATCCGCGATGCAGCGAGAGTTCAAGACGGGAGTACGGAAGGGCCGATATGCGCGTAAGCAGAACGGTCATGGTGTCGATGAGCCAGGTGAGCGAAGTCACGGCAAGCCCCCTGAGAAGCGGAAACCAGCCGATGATCCAGAGCGACATGGAGAGAGACACAATCACGAACATGACCGGCACTACAAAGAGGTTGGCCAGCATCACGTAGGTGGAGAAGCCGGAGAAATGGTACATCACAATAGGTACAGTGCCTATCTGAGCCGCCAGCGAGAGCACCGACACACGCCATACATATCGGCCAAAAGGGTTGCGGGGTTCATAAATCTCAAGCATTATGGGCGTGATGATGACGATGAAGAGCACCGCGCTGAAGGAGAGTTGGAAACTCATGTCAAACAGAGCCGACGGGTTGGCCGCAAGCATGATGAGGGCGGCGATGCCAAGGGAATTCAGGGCAGATGTCTCTCTCTCAATCGCCCGGCAGACAGCCACAATGGAGAACATGATGAGCGTACGGGTTATGGAGACAGGAAGGCCGATGGCGAAGGCGTAGCCCCACAGTATACCCATGACCAACAACTGACGCATCCATTCTGCACGGCGAAAGAGAAATGCCGGAAAGATGAGATAGAGAAACCAGCACATGATACCCACATGAAGACCCGAAACAGCAAGCACATGACTGACTCCCGATGTGGAGTAGACCTCACGCAGCCGGTCACTCAGAGCACGTTTCTCACCCAACGACACAGCCGATACCACCGCCAGGGCATTGCCGTCAAGCCCCCACTCCCGATACTTGCCGATGACGGCACGGCGAAACCTCACGGCACGTATGCGCAGTCCCTCGGTCCCATCCGGCGGAAGCGAGTGCCAATCCTTGGCTTGGACACGCAGGGTTCCCGAGATGCCGTGACTGAGAAGATAAGAGGCATAGTCAAATCCCGCGCCCTCACTGGAGGGTTTGTTGACCTTGCCGTCAAAAACAATCATGCAGCCCGGTTCAAGAGAGGCAGCCGCACTGTCCTTGGGCAGGTAGAGATAAATATTATGACCTCCGTACAGGCTGTCCTGGAGCATTACTTCTAGCCTGTAACTGCGTTCACGCTCCAACGGATAAGAGGTGAGTACGCCATTATAGACGGCATAGTGAGAAGGCCACTCCACCCTGACCCTGTTCATCTGTATGGCATAGGACGAGGCGCCGGCGAACACAAAAGAAAGCGACAGACAAAACCCTGAAAAACGGGGATGTCTGCCGCTGGATATCAGTGCAATCAATGCTATCAAAAGGGTTGTGCCGATGAGACACCAGACCGGCATCTCTGCCCGGGTGTTCTCAATGGTATCCGATATGTATATCCCAACTATAAGGGGAATGACCAGCCTTAAAGAGGGCCAGTCCGAAAGTTTCACTTGCTATCCTAGAGTTTCTTAAGTTCCATGATTGCCTTTTCCGGATCTGGTGAGGAGAAGATGGTGTTGCCCGATACAAGGATATCAACACCAGCCTTGACCAGACGGGGAGCAGTCTCAAAGGTGACGCCGCCATCAACCTCAATGAGAGCCTTGGAGCCGGTCTCATCAATGAGTTTACGCAGTTCCTTAACCTTATCAATGGAGTGCTCAATGAATTTCTGACCTCCGAAACCGGGGTTGACTGTCATGAGCAGAACCATATCGACATCACGGATCACATCATTAAGCATGCTTACCGGTGTGGAGGGATTCAGGGTAACTGCAGCCTTCATGCCACGGTTCTTGATCTCGAATATGGTGCGGTTGAGATGACGGCATGCCTCAAAATGGACATTATAGGTAGATACACCCAGTTCCTGGAAACGGTCCATGAACTTCTCAGGCTCCACAATCATCAGGTGGAGGTCAAGAGGCTTGGTGCAGTACTTGGCCACATATTTCAAAACAGGAAAACCGAACGAAATGTTCGGTACAAATACTCCGTCCATGATATCAAGATGGAGCATATCCGCCTGGCTGCGGTTGATCATCTCAAGGTCCTTGCGCAAGTCACCGAAATCGGCCGACAGAAGCGAGGGGGCTACAATTGTGCTCATAGTTCTAAATTAAGAATTGAATCCAACCCGGATTCAGCCACAAAAGTAGTCAATATTATGCCA
>JAFXMB010000148.1 GCA_017530735.1 Bacteroidaceae bacterium
CATGGCGTAGCGTTTGTTGTACTCAACTTCAAAGTCCTGTATGTTGCCCATTCCGCGCTGTTTCTGCTTATGGATATAATCCCTGAGTTCGGCCGATGACATGGTCTCATGCTGGCCCTTCTTGACCAGGAAATCGCCCGGCTCAAAATGGATAATGGTATCCATCTCATTGCCCTGGGTTATGGTCTCGACGGTGCCGGACAGGTCTCGTATCATGTAATTCCTGATTTTCCAGTGATATTTCTCGTATGAAAGGGTGTCATATGCGGCGGTACGTGCCGTCAGGTGTGACACCAGTTTCTTGCCTTCAAACTTGTCAAGTGCAAACCGGTATCCGGTCATATTGTAGGTCTGGAAACTCTCTATGTACGCTATCACACCGTCCTCAACCTCCAGCTGGATATTGTATGATCCGTCAGAGTTGTCTCTGGACGTGCGTCTCATGTTGTATTTCTGCTCAAAATTGAGCCTTATGACATTGCCTTTGGGTATTACGTTCGATCCCAGATACAAAGTGAACAGCGATATGAAAGCGGCCGATATCAGATACGGCACCATCATACGCCTAAAGCTCATTCCGGTTGAGAACATTGCGATGATCTCAGAGTTCTCGGCCAGTTTTGAAGTGAAGAAAATTACCGCAATGAACACGAACAGCGGGCTGAACATGTTGGCAAAGTAGGGGATGGCGTTGAGATAATTCTCAAAGATTATCTCGCGAGTGGTTGCCTTGCTCAGCTTGTCTATGTGCTCGTTGTAGTCAAATACTACCGCAATGATCACAATAAGCAGTATGGAGAAAAAGTATGTGCCCAGGAATTTCTTGATTATATACCAGTCAAGGCGGGACAGCAGTCTATGTCTGAACAGATTCCTCTTCATTACAGGCGTTGCATTACTCGTTTAACCATAATATCCTTCCATATGTGGTAGTCATCGGCCAGGATATGCTTGCGTGCTTCACCCACCAGCCACAGGTAGAATGCAAGATTGTGGACCGATGCAATCATCAGTGCCAGATACTCCTGGACCTTGAACAGGTGGTGCAGGTATGCTTTTGTGTAGAGGGTGTCTACGCGTGATGCGCCATCGGCCTCAATGGGCTCGAACACATCCTCCCACTTCTTGTTGCGTATGTTTATGATGCCGTCCTTGGTAAAGAGCATGGCGTTGCGGCCGTTGCGGGTGGGCATTACGCAGTCAAACATATCCACGCCTAACGCAATGGCTTCCAGTATGTTGGCGGGTGTGCCTACGCCCATCAGGTAACGCGGCTTGTCCTGCGGCAGGATGCCGTGCACCAGGTCTATCATCTCATACATCACCTCGGTAGGCTCACCTACGGCAAGTCCGCCTATGGCGTTGCCTTCTGCCCCTTTGGATGCAATGTATTCGGCCGATTTGGCCCTGAGGTCCTTGTAAACGCAACCCTGAACGATAGGGAACAGAGCCTGGTGGTAACCGTACTTGGGCTCAGTAGCGTTAAATCGGTCAAAGCAGCGGTCCAGCCAGCGGTGTGTGCGCTCCATGGACTGCTTGGCGTACTTGAACTCGGCGGTTCCGGGGCAGCACTCATCGAATGCCATTATGATATCGGCGCCGATGGTGCGCTCTATGTCCATTACACGCTCGGGGGTGAAGAGGTGACGTGAGCCGTCTATGTGTGACTGGAATGTCACGCCCTCCTCGGTCATCTTACGGAGGCCAGTCAGCGAGAAGACCTGGAATCCGCCGCTGTCAGTCAGCATGGGGCGGTCAAATCCGTTGAATTTATGCAATCCACCGGCTTTTTCCAGGACCTCCAATCCCGGACGCAGATACAGATGGTAGGTGTTGCCCAGTATGATCTGGGCTTTTATATCGTCCTTCAGTTCAGGCAGATGCACGGCCTTGACCGAGCCTACGGTACCCACGGGCATGAAAATGGGAGTCTGGATAACTCCGTGGTCCGTGGTTATCTTTCCGGCTCTGGCGTGGCTTGTGGCGTCAGTATGCTGAAGTTCAAATGTCAGTTTATTCTCAGACAAGGTTTTACTTTTGGGGTTCAATGATGGGGACTATCTCCTGCGCGTTGCTAACCTTCTCGTCAAGCAGTGCAATCTTCCAGACTTCACTTATCTCGTTGACATAGTGGAAATTCACTCCTTTCAGATACTCTTCGGGGATTTCCTCAATGTCGCGACGGTTCTCGGCGCAGAGTATGATATCGGTTATACCGGCGCGTTTGGCGGCCAGGATCTTCTCACGGATACCGCCTACGGGCAGAACCTTGCCGCGCAGCGTTATCTCACCGGTCATGGCCAGGTTTGCACGCACCTTACGCTGTGTGAAGGCCGATGCAATTGACGTTGCCATGGTGATACCTGCCGACGGGCCGTCCTTGGGAATGGCACCCTCAGGTACGTGGATATGTACGTTCCATGAGTTGAAAACGGCGGGGTCAAGGCTGAGCAGTCCTGCATGTGAGCGTATGTACTCCATTGCCAGCATTGCAGATTCCTTCATCACGTCACCCAGGTTACCGGTAAGTGTCAGTTTACCCTCCTTGCCGCGGCTCAGGCTGGTTTCTACAAAGAGAATCTCACCGCCAACGGCAGTCCAGGCAAGTCCGGTTACCACACCGGCGTAGTCATTGCCCTGATACTTGTCACGTGAGTAGGGCTTGGTACCCAGAAGTTCCTTGAGATCAGCCGGTTTCACCGTCATTTTGCCCTGCTCGGCGTTATCGGCATAACGGCATGCAGCCTTGCGGCATATCTTGCCTATCTTCTTTTCAAGTTCACGTACGCCCGATTCACGGGTGTAGTTCTCAATGATTGACTCAATGGCCGGCTTGGTGATGGCCAGCGAGCCTTTCTTGAGTCCGTTGGCCTCCATCTCCTTGGGTATGAGGTGACGGCGGGCAATCTCAATCTTCTCCTCAGTGATATAACCGCTAACTTCAATTATCTCCATACGGTCCAGCAGGGGAGCGGGTATGGTGTTCAGGTTGTTTGCGGTGGCTATGAACATAACCTTTGACAGGTCATAGTCAATATCCAGGTAGTTGTCATGGAATGCATTGTTCTGCTCGGGGTCAAGCACCTCAAGCAGGGCCGATGAGGGATCACCCTGATTGGTCATCTGGCTTACCTTGTCAATCTCATCGAGTATGAAGACGGGGTTGGATGAACCGGCCTTGGCCAGTCCCTTGATGATACGTCCGGGCATGGCTCCGATGTAGGTCTTGCGGTGTCCGCGGATTTCGGCCTCATCATGCAGACCGCCCAGTGA
>JAFXMB010000149.1 GCA_017530735.1 Bacteroidaceae bacterium
CTATTATGGAGTCGATGAACGTAATCATGGCACCGCGTACATCGGTGGTGCGCTTGTCAAAAAGGAAGTAGGATATGTCCACGTTAAAGGCATCGGCAAAAAGGGTATCGGTACCGTTAGCCTTGAGCACATGAAGGTCAAACACACAAGAGGGATGCTCCTGTCCCTGATGATACGGAAGGGTCTCCTTGAACGTCACATACTGAAAAGCATACTTATCACCTTTCTCAGAACATGCTGCTGCTAATAGCAGAAACGATAGAATTACGATTGGCTTAAACGTTTTCATATCTTATTCCTGATTTTATAAAATAAATAAAGAGGCCAAATTGACCTCTTCCTTTTGCGTTTTTGGGGTGCCCGGTGGGACTCGAACCCACGACATTCAGAACCACAATCTGACGCTCTAACCAACTGAACTACGGGCACCATATAAACCGGTGTTCCGATTAAAGCGGTGCAAAGGTAGTAATTTATCAGAATAACGCAAAAGGTTGAGGCGATTTATTTATTCTTGTTTTCTTTTTGTTGTTCTTTCAACTCAGCCAGGTTGCGGGGGCCGATAACGCATTTGTCGTGAAAATAGAAATTCCTCTTGGGCTTGCCCAAGATTTTGATGTCTTTGCTAAGATTCCAGAGTGACATATTGCAAAAGGATTAATTGGTTGTAATTCCCAAATATATGAAAAATTTTGGAAATACTGTTTTTATACTTTTTGAGAATAAAGAAACTGAGGAGAAGTAATTCCCCTCAGTTTCGTTTTTATAGTCCGGTATGTTTTATTTTCTGAAATAGAAGGTGTTGCCGGAGTGCTCCTTTCCGTTCAGTTTCCAGGTGCGTTTTACGGATAGTTTACGTTCGTTGTGATCTGAGCAGTGGTAGTGGATCACATCGGTAGAGCCATCGGGCCAGTTCAGGGTGATGTCTTCGTCCATATCGGCGGCTCCGTCTATCTCACCGAAACAGAGACGGTATTCCTTGGGATTGGCAGTTGTGTCAACAGCCTCGGCATACAGACCGTACATGACAGGCATGTATGCTTTGGTATGGATGCTGTTATAAGGAGTCCTGGAATCCCTGACAGTATAAGTCTCACCCTTGAAAGTCAGGGTCATGCCCTGCATCTCAGGCTGGATGATTGGCTGTCCGGCCTGGTTTGTAGCGTAAATGTAGATGTTTACGGGAGACCAGTCAACGATAGGGGATTCTTTGTCACAGCCGCATAAAATGGCGCTGGCCAAAGCGGCAATTGCAAATAAGGTTCTTTTCATAGACATATTGATATAATTAATAAATAAAAGGTTAATAGTCTTATTTGTAAGGGTCTTTAGTGCCGGGCTTCCAGGTGCAGCCGTTAGCCAGGATGGGGTAGACTACAGACGGGAAACAGAGGCTCTGATAAATGGTGTACTCGTTATTCTGATAATTGTCAAGAACGTCTATGTAAGCGCGCTCGCGGGGAGTGCTGTTTCGGCTGATGACCGGATAACTGGGATAGTTGCGTACATAGTTGCCGGCGCCGAACACCAGGATGCCCGGACGCGGACCCCAACCCTGCTCAATGGTATAGGCCGATTCGCGGTCATGCGGCCAGTGAACCTGGTTGAAACCAAGGGTGGTCATGTAGCACTTGCCGAGCGGGTTCAGGCCAAGCGCGTAGTCCATCATCTGGCTTACGGCGTCAATGTAATCCTGATTGCCGGTGAGTTTCCACATAAGAACGATGGGGAATGTGTACTGACCCTGAGCCACGTTGCTGCCCCACCAGTTTACGTTCATGGGTGCGCCGTTGGGGTAGGCGTTCTGGGCGAATGCATCCAGCTGCTTATCGACTGTGGCCTGCAGGATATCCTTGAATGCCTTTACAGTGGCGGGATCGGTCTTGCTTGCCGGAGCCAGTATGTAACTGAAGAAATATGAGGTCAGCCATCCACGCTCTGCGAATATCTCGGAACCCTGGTTGTAGGTGGTGAGAATCTGCTCGGCATCGGCCACATGTGATTTGATGTACTCGTGACACTGGGCGTCGCCGGTCATGAGGTACTTCTCAACGTTGTAGTACATCTGGAATGAAGCGGGCATCTGGCGGTTACGCTCGCCGTATACGCGGACCGATGCGTTGTAGGCACGTTCTGCACGCTCAACATATTCTTTACTCTTGGCCTCATCGTAAGGCTTGATTATGCGGGCAAAGTGATAGAACAGGCCCGATGCCCATGACGATGTGCGCGGATCAAGTGTCTCTGAACCGAACAGGTGGTCCTCAAAGTCATAGGTGGTGAAGGGTGAGTAGCCGTTGGTCTCGGTTCCCCATGGAATCTGACCGTCCTCCTCCTGGAAGTATTTCCAGAACATGGTGCCCCATTCGGCCTCGTCAAGGATATCGGGTATTCCGTTGCCCTTGCCCAGTATGTTGAACTGCTCGTCAAACTTGTCGGGGATATTGAACTGGTCATCGGTAAAGAGTTCGGGGAATGCCTCGAATGTGGTGAGCAGGGTGCTGGGTACGTCCATGTGGTAGGTTCGGCGGTCTGCATCGCCTGCATCGTGGTAGCCGCCCCATGCCTGGATGGTGGGCTCGGTGCCCTTTACAACCAGACGTGCCTCACCGATGCGGTCGTAGGTCTGATAGATGGTCTCGTGGCAGCGCTTGGTGCGGTAACTGAAATCTGAGTAGGGCTCGATGATCTGTATGCCGCAACGCTGGTTAAAGAGTGAACGGAAACTGATATATGAGAGTTTCTGTGAGAACTGGCCGCCTACGCCGAAGGGGTAGGATGAACCGTAACCGTCAACTACGATCTTGTAGGGACCGCCCTCAGGAACCTTTGACAGGTCGATGCGGTATACAAAGTCGCCCGAAGAACGGTCATCGCCAATCTCTACAAGCTGGCCTGAAGTTACCTTCTTGCCTATCTTGTTTTTCTTGAATTGATATACGGTGTAGTTAGGCAGAGCACCCTCAATCTTCTTGACGCCCTTGTTGAGGAATCCCCTGGCACCCGCTTCCTCTTCGTCTCCACCGCGCAGGCCTACGGCTGCACGTTCAACCCCAACGACGCGCCC
>JAFXMB010000150.1 GCA_017530735.1 Bacteroidaceae bacterium
CTCGGTACCAAGACCGTCTATGTTCATGGCCTTACGGCTCACAAAATGCTCAATCCGGCCCTTTATCTGTGGCGGACAACTAATGGCATTGGGGCAGTAATATGCAGCCTCACCCTCGTAGCGTATCAGTTTGGTTCCGCACTCCGGGCATACATCGGCAAACTTTACGGGATCACCCACCAGTATTGAACGTGAATCCATATCCACACCTGTTATCTTGGGGATAATCTCACCGCCCTTCTCCACATATACCATATCGCCAATATGCAGGTCCAAGCCTTTGATAATGTCGGCGTTATGTAGTGTGGCACGCTTAACTATGGTTCCGGAAAGCTGTACGGGGTCAAGGTTTGCCACCGGGGTAACGGCACCTGTACGGCCTACCTGGTATGATACGCTGTTAAGGCGTGTCAATTGCCTCTCGGCCTGGAACTTGTATGCAATGGCCCAGCGCGGAGACTTGGCCTTGAATCCCAGGTTGCGCTGCTGTCTTAAGGAATTTACCTTGAGCACAATGCCATCAGTTGCAACCGGCAGGTTCTTACGCTCTGTGTCCCAATAATTTATATAGTCAAGCACCTCATCGATGGTGGTGCATTTCTTCATGTGGTCCGATACCTTGAATCCCCATTTCTGAGCCTCCATCATGTTCTCATAATGGCCGTCACAGGGTAACTGCTCACCCAGCAGGTAGTAGAGGTATGAATCCAGCTGGCGGCGTGATACCTCCTGCGGATTCTGCAGTTTGAGTGTACCTGATGCGGCGTTACGGGGGTTGGCAAACAGAGGTTCCTCCTGCTGCTCACGCTCGGCGTTAAGACGCTCAAACGATGTCCAGGGCATCAGAACCTCACCGCGGATCTCAAAGTTGCGCGGATAATTGCCTTTCTGGAGTACCAGAGGTACGGATTTGATGGTGCGAACGTTATCGGTCACAATATCACCCTTGACGCCGTCACCACGGGTTACAGCCTGAACCAGTTTGCCGTCCTCATAAATAAGCGATATAGAAAGGCCGTCATACTTAAGCTCACAGCATATCTCAAACGGCTCGTTAAGGAGGCCGCTAACACGCTGAAAGAAATCCCGCACTTCCTGCTCATTATAGGTGTTGTCCAATGAGAGCATGGGATATCGGTGCTCGGCCTGCTCAAAACCCTTGCTCAGGTCGCTGCCTACACGCTGTGTGGGTGAATTGGGATCGTACAGTTCAGGATGACGTTCTTCCAGGTCAATGAGCTCATGCATAAGCTGGTCAAACTCGATATCGGAAATGACGGGTGCGTTCTGCACATAGTACAGGTTGTTGTATTTATGCAACAACTCACGCAGCTCAATTATCCGTTCAGTTTCGCTCATTTTGGGGGACTCTATGAAAGTACCGTTTTCAGACCGCGAATTTACGCATAATTTTGTAATTTTGCCGCCGTAAATGCTACATAAATATGCGTATTGATATATTAACTGTATTTCCTGACATGCTTGAGGGTTTCTTTAACTGCTCAATGATGGCACGTGCCCAGAAAGCCGGTCTTGCCGAGATCCATCTGCACGATATCAGGGACTACACCACCGATAAACACCACAAGACCGATGACTACCCTTTTGGAGGCTGCGCCGGCCTTGTAATGAAGATAGAGCCCATTGACCGCCTCATAACCGACCTCAAGTCACAGCGCGACTACGATGAAGTTATATACACTTCACCCGACGGCGAGCAGTTCAACCAGAAAACCGCCAACAGCCTGTCACTTCTCAACAACGTGATTATCCTGTGCGGCCACTACAAAGGCATCGATTACCGCATTCGTGAGCATCTCATTACCCGCGAGATAAGCATCGGCGACTATGTACTTACCGGCGGTGAACTTGCCGCTGCCGTAATGACAGACAGCATAGTACGCCTTATTCCCGGTGTATTGTCCGATGAGCAATCGGCCCTGTCAGACTGCTTCCAGGACAACCTGCTGGCCCCACCCGTCTATACCCGCCCCGCCGAGTATAAAGGCTGGCGTGTGCCCGATGTCCTGCTTTCAGGCAATCAGGCACTTATAGACGACTGGGAATTCCAGCAATCCATGGAGCGCACCAAACGCCTGCGTCCCGACCTGTTGAAGTAATGAAACTCCGTCTCCGTCAGTTCCTGGATTATGACGATACCTACTCCCTGAAAGGTATCGCAATGCTGATGATCATCATCGGCCATGCCTTCAACGGCTATCCCGGGACCGATACCGGATACTTCTATCCGGCATGGCTGGACTGCCTGCATATGGAACTCTGGGCTGCAATGGGAGTATCAATTTTCTTCTTCCTGTCCGGTTACGGCATGTTCCTGGCCCTTGACAAGCGTCAGGGCTCCATTGACATGAAATATGTCATATCAAAGGTCCGGAAGTTGTTTGTTCCGCTTCTGGTCTACTGGTGCATAGAAATAGTGACGCTACTCATATTCAACCGTCAGGAACTTACCACACACATTTTCAGGGAGATATTCACATTCTCCATGCATCCCGACGTCGAGAACTGGTTCTTCAAGGTGATTGTGCCCTCTTACGTCATCATGTTCGGCCTCTTCATGACTAAGATTCCCAATACCGTCAGAGTGATACTGCTGTTTACAATGACGGCAATCTACATTCTGGTAATGCGCCAGGCAGGATTCGGACTGTGGTGGTACAACACCATACTTGCTTTCCCGCTTGGCTCATTGGTGGCTTACCGCAGGGAACTGTTTGAAAAGATGCCTCCGCTTACCATAGGCCTGGTATGCATAGCCTTGATGGTATCAATCTTCCTTTTCCATTTCAATTCAATGGTATTCAATGCCATAGCCCCGTTCATGTTCATATACCTGATACGGGTGGTCAATATAAGCAACAAGCTGTTGAACTTTATTGGAGTCAACAGCTTCCTGTTCTATTTCATTGAATGTCCTGTGTTGGACGAGATTGTAAAGTTCTCTTACTGCAATTTCCCGCTCTACTGCCTCCTGGCAATATGCGTCACATATGTACTGACCCGGATTGTCAAACTTGCAGTGCTCCGATAATCTCCTGAACGGAACTGAATCCGTGGCGCTCCAGGTAATCGGCAATTCCGTCAACCACTTTCTCAGATATTGAAGGATCAATAAAGTTGGCTGTACCTATCTGTATGGCCGATGCACCCGCAAGCAGGAACTCAATAGCGTCAGTTGCCGAGCAGATTCCTCCAAGTCCTATCACAGGTATCTTCACAGCCTTTGCAGTCTGCCATACCATACGCAGTGCAACGGGCTTTACGGCTGGTCCGCTCATACCGCCTGTAACGGTTGAGAGTATCGGACGGCGCTTCTCGGCATCGATTGCCATACCCAGCATGGTGTTAATGAGCGATACGCTATCGGCACCTGCACCCTCTACGGCACGGGCTATCTCAGTGATATCGGTCACATTGGGTGACAGCTTCACTATCAGAGTCTTGTCATATGCCTTACGTACGGCGCTTACAACCTGGGCGGCGCTCTCGGGATTGACTCCGAACGCCATACCGCCCTGCTTTACGTTGGGGCAAGAGATATTGAGCTCTATGGCAGGTATATCGTCAAGTGTATTGATTATACTTGCCGTCTGAACGTAATCATCTATGCATGAGCCAGATACGTTCACGATGATAGCTGTTCCTATCTTCTGGACCTCAGGGTAGATATGGTCCACAAAGTAGTCTACACCCTTGTTCTGCAGTCCTACGGCATTCAGCATACCAGAAGGAGTCTCGGCCATGCGCGGATAAGGATTACCCTGACGCGGTGCGAGTGTGGTACCCTTGACTATAATGGCGCCCAGACGGCTTATGTCCATAAAGTCAGCATATTCCGTGCCGTACCCGAATGTGCCTGATGCGGTCATTACGGGGTTTTTGAGCTCAAGTGAGCCTATTTTTGTATTCAGTTGAACCATTTCAGTCTTTCTATTTCAAAAACCGGACCCTCTTTACATACACACACGTTGCCCTGATCGGCCGTATCCTCAACACAGCACAGGCAGGCGCCTATTCCGCAGGCCATACGATGCTCCAGCGATACCTCACAGGCTATCTCATGTTCCTTGGCCCAGAGTGCCACTGCTTTCAGCATAGGCGTGGGGCCGCAGGCATAAATCCTGTCAAAATGCTCACTGTCAAGCAGAAGGCTGTGATTGGTTACAAAACCTTTCTCACCGGCCGATCCGTCCTCGGTTGTCATGAACAGGTCACCGTACTTCATGAACTCCTCCTTACGCAGGATAAGAGACTCTGTACGTCCTCCAAACAGGAATACGGGGCGGATTCCGTGCTCGGCAAACTCCTGTCCAAGGAACAGAAGCGGTGCCACACCTACTCCTCCGCCTATGAGCAGAGGCTTGGCCACATGGGTGCTGCGGTAACTGAAACCGTTGCCCAGGGGCAGCAGCACGTTCACCTTGTCACCGGCCTTGATATCGGCAAGAGAACGGGTTCCTTCACCTACAATCTGTATCAGGAACTCTATGAGATTGTTCTTGCGGTCAATGGAATGGATTGATATAGGTCTGCGCAGCATAACCTTGGCCGACGGTACCTGCAACTCGGCAAACTGTCCCGCTACCATGTCCGGAAGTTCACCCGGATACTGAAGGGTCAGAAGCGTTGCAGAGGGACCGACCATGCGGTTATCGGCTACTGTCAGGTCCAACTGGAATTTCTTCATTGTATAGCACTTGTTTACGGCGCGAAGGTAATAAAAAAGGTGCAACCCCGAAAGAGATTGCACCCTGGTTAGTTATCGGTTGAATGTAATTAGTATTCCTGAACGTTCTTGAAGTCTCTCCACTCAAGAGTTCTTCTGTATCTCATCATCTGACCTCTGGGGATGTACAACTTAGCGGTCTGCTTGATGTCGTTGTCAAATACCGTGGGGCTGCAATGAGGCGGCCACATGCCATGAACATTTACAAGTGTCAGCTTGGGGCAGTTCTTGAAGGCATCTACACCAAGAATTCTGGTGTTGCTACCCAACTCAACCTCCTCAAGTGAGGTGCAGTTCTTGAATGAGTTGTCCGAGATGGCGGTTACAAAGTTACCTATGGTGATCTTCTTGAGGAATTCATTATCCATGAATGCCTCTGTGCAGATAACAGAAACCTCCTCAGAGATGATGTAATCAGTATTTTCCTTCTTGGCGGGGTACTTGACAAGCATCTTGCTGTCCTTGCTGTACAGAACGCCGTCAATATCCTTGTAAGACTGGTTATTCTGGTTTACAGTGAACTTCTTGATGCCTGAGCAACCCTTGAATGCGTCATTCTGAATGCGAAGGATGCTGTACGGAAGATCGACTGAGGTTACTTCGGTGCAACCGTAGAATGCATTCTGGTCAATCTCCATTACACGGAATGTGAATTCATCATTCTCACCTGTTGTAATGAACGAGGGAACGCTTATATCACCCTTATAGGCACTTGCGCCCTCATCAAATTTGGTACGGCCATTAGTTCTGTCCCATGTAAGGGCTACATTACCGAAATTATCCAGGATCTTATAGCACAAGGTGGTGCCGTTGTTGTATTTGACAGTAATGATCTGGTCATCTACCTTTGCGTCAAGCTGCTTTACCAGCAAAGTCTGCCAAACTTCCTTCTGATTCGTTTTAGATGTTTCCTTGGTGCTACGGCAA
>JAFXMB010000151.1 GCA_017530735.1 Bacteroidaceae bacterium
CCGCAGACCGGACACAACTCATTTGATTTCCCGGTCGATATGAGCGATATTGACCATATCGAGGTGCTGGAGGGCCCTGCCGGAAGGGCATACGGATCATCATCGCTGATGGGTGCCATCAATATCGTAACCAAGACAGCCGCCCGGACACAGGCCCAGGCTCATGCAGAGGCCGGAAGCTGGGGTTACGCTGCAGCCGGTGCAAGGGCCGATGCGGTCAGCAACGGCTGGAACAACATGCTGTCAGTCAATTACGGCCGCAGTGACGGATACAGCCGCAGCAAGGCCGGCCGTCTGAATGCCGACATGGAGTACAAAAAAGCGTTCTACAAGGGCGGCTACATGGATGATAACATAAAGGTGAACTGGCATGCAGGTGCCAGCATCAAGGACTGGGGCAGTAACACTTTCTATTCGGCCAAGTTTGATGACCAGTTTGAGCATACCGTAAAGACATATACCGCCCTGCAGGCCGAGAACAGGATAGGGCGCGTGCATATTCACCCCAGCGCATGGTGGAACCACAACGAGGACCGTTTTGAACTTATTCGCGGCAGTGAGGATGCGGTAAAATTCAACTACCACAGGTCTGATGTGGCCGGCGTGGGCTTTAACAGCTGGTTTGACTGGACTCTGGGCCGTACCGCCATCGGTGCCGAACTCAAGAACGAGAATCTGGTGAGCGGCAACCTGGGTGAGCCTCTGACTGAGCCCAAACATATAAAAGGTACCAATCGTGACTATACTTTGGGCCTTAACCGCACTAATATAAGTTTTATTCTGGAGCACAATATCAACCTTAAATGGTTCTCGATGAGTGCCGGAGTGGTGGGCGTACGCAACTCATGGAACGGTATGGACATGCGTTTCTATCCCGGCGTGGATATGAGCGTGAAACTGGGTGACAGGCTCAAGCTCTTTACCACCTATAACACATCGCTGCGTCTGCCGTCGGTTACCGAGCTTTATTACAGCGTGGGTGGGTATCAGGCCGACAAGCACCTCAAACCCGAGGAATTGAAGGCCGTTGACCTGGGTCTTAAGTATGCCGATTACCGCGGCGTGCAGGCATCGGCCTCTGTCTATTACAACCGCTGCAGCAATATGATTGACTGGATCATGGACCTGACTCAGCCCGAGGCTCTGCGTCATTGGGAATCGGTCAACTTTACAGAGGTCAACTCTCTGGGTGCTGAACTGACTGCAAACGTTAGCCTTGAGACCCTGCTGCCGGGCCAGAGCGTGCTCAAGTCAGTTGATTTTGCATACAACTACATCAATCAGGAGAAGGTTGATGTGCCAAATATCCAGAGCCGTACCACCCTTGAATATCTCAAGCACAAGGCTGTGGCCGGTATCCGTTTCAACCTGCCCCTGAATCTTGAACTGGCTGTTACGGGCCGATACCAGGACCGCGCCGGATCGTTTACCGATGCCGATGGCCAGGTGCGTGATTATGAGCCATATAGCGTGATTGATGCAAGGCTGGATTGGAACAAGGGGCGCTACAGAGTATACCTGGAGGGCAATAATCTGACCAACAGAAAATACTTTGATTACGGCAGTGTTCCGCAGCCCGGATTGTGGATAATTGGCGGATTGAGTATCGATCTTTTTTAGTAATTTTGCGGCCGTAAAAGGAGAGAACACACTATACCTGTATGCAAAAGATAATAATACTCGATTTCGGTTCACAGACCACCCAACTTATCGGACGCAGAGTCAGAGAGATGGACACCTTCTGCGAGATCCTGCCTTACAACAAATTTCCACAGAATGACCCCGACGTGATAGGCGTGATTCTGAGCGGTTCACCCCTGAGCGTTTATGCCGATGACGCTTTCCGTCCCGACCTTTCGGGCATTATAGGAAAGTATCCCGTGCTGGGTATATGCTACGGCGCACAGTTGCTCAGCTATACCTACGGCGGCAGGGTGGAGCAGGCCGGCACACGCGAGTACGGTCACGCATCACTTGGTTTCATCGATGACCAGTGCCCTCTGTTCAAGGGTTTCACCAAGAACTCACAGGTCTGGATGAGCCATGGAGACTCGATCACTGCAATTCCTGCGGGATATCATATGACCGCATCAACTGACAGCGTCAAGTACGCCGCTTTTGAGTGTACCGAAAAACGCGTATGGGGCGTGCAGTTCCATCCCGAGGTGGTTCATTCGCTGCAGGGCAAGCAACTGCTTGAGAATTTTGTCATTGACATATGCGGCAGCCGCAGGGAGTGGACATCGGACTCATTCATAGATACTACGGTTGCTCAGCTCAAGGCTGAACTTGGCGATGACAAGGTGGTGCTGGGACTGAGCGGCGGTGTGGATTCATCGGTTGCTGCAGTTCTGCTCAACAAGGCCATCGGCCAGAACCTTACCTGCATATTCGTAAATCACGGATTGCTGCGTAAGAACGAGTTTACCGATGTTCTGAACGACTATGTCTGCCTGGGTCTGAATGTTAAGGGCGTGGATGCATCGGCCAAGTTCTTCAAGGACCTGGAGGGTGTTACCGAACCTGAGCGCAAACGCAAGATAATTGGCCGCGACTTCATTGAGGTGTTTGATGCCGAGGCTTCAAAGATAACCGATGCCAAATGGCTGGCGCAGGGTACTATCTATCCGGACCGCATTGAGAGTCTGAACATTACCGGTAAGACCATCAAGAGCCATCACAACGTGGGCGGTCTGCCCGAGAAGATGGGACTCAAACTCTGCGAGCCGCTCAAGTGGCTGTTCAAGGATGAGGTTCGTGCCATCGGTCGCCGTCTGGGTATTCCGGAGCACCTTATCGGCCGTCATCCTTTCCCGGGTCCCGGTCTGGCTGTACGTATCATAGGTGACATCACCCCTGAGAAAGTTGCAGTACTGCAGGAGGCCGATGCCATATTCATAAACGGTCTGCGCGAGTGGAAACTCTACGACAAGATATGGCAGGCTGGCGCAATCCTTCTGGCTGACCGCACTGTTGGTGTAATGGGCGATGAGCGCACATTTGACAACGCAGTAGCCCTGCGTGCTGTAACCAGCGTCGATGCCATGACGGCCGATTGGGCTGAACTTCCCTATGAGTTCATGCACTGGGTAAGCAACGAGATCATCAACAAGGTCAAGGGCGTGAACCGCGTCTGCTACGACATCTCGTCAAAACCGCCTGCCACAATCGAGTGGGAGTAAAAACAAAAATAGTACCATTGGGGTCAGACCCCAATGGTACTTTTTTTGTTTATTCTTCAAGTACTTTGGTGCCGTCATTGTAGATGATGACGGGCCCCATCTTATACACGGGTCTGGGTTTGGGCGTTTCGGCCCATGCGGGTTTCACTGCAGAGGGCTTTCCTTGCTTACGGACAGCACGGATCATCTTCCTTTCATATACAGGTCTGAGTCCTTGCAGGAAAACCATGTGTTTGCTGAGTATGCTGAATGAATATGCGTAACCATGCTCTCTGTACAGATGGTGGGGATGCCCGTTCATATCGAAAGTCTCGGTGTAATCGTCATCCTGTTCAGTCCAATACCAGATGTTTTCATTTCCCGGCTGATGTGGCCATGATTCAAGGTTCTGTGTCGCAGCCCAATACTGTCCTACGAAATAGCTGTCATTGCCACTTACATAATTGTGATATGTGAAAACAATGGCTTTGGCAGTGTCCTCATTTTCAGGAAATTCCACGTATCCGTCACCATCGGAATCATAGCAACGGAATATCTTAAGTGTCATTATCTGCGGTCCGTTTGAGCCGCTGCCGACACTTGTGTGGTATCTCAATCCATAGCAGTATGTAAGAAGTTCGTGCCACTGCTCAAGGGTGGGAGTGCACCATTCATCGCCCCATGCAGCGGTTGCGGGATCATACTGAGTTCCCTGAATGGCATTACCCAGTTCATATGCACTCTGATCATATGCATTGGGATTTTGGCTGTCATAAGGCAGATTGGCCCAACGTAATAATTGCGCGGTGGTATCACCTTCAAATGAAGCACCGATGTTATAGGCAGCCCACAGGGTACCCGAGGGAAGATTCAAATCAATATATTCGTGATCCTGAGCGGCAATAGGAGCTGCTGCAATCAGTGCAATAAGAAGCGGAAAACGTTTCATATAATTATAGCTATTGGTTATTGGGCAAATATAAGCTTTTTTTATTTGCCGATGCAGAAGTGCCTGAAGATGTTGGCCAGGGTTTCGCCGGGGGTGATGGCGCCGCCGGTGATTTCGGCCAGATCCTGAAGGACCAAGCGCAGGTCTTCGGCAATCAAGTCACCGGGCAGGGTGGAGTTCAGGCCGTTTATCACGCGCTCCAGATTCAGG
>JAFXMB010000152.1 GCA_017530735.1 Bacteroidaceae bacterium
TACGAGCAGAATGTCGGAAAACGCACCGGCTGCCAGAACGCCAAGTTCCCCTTCACGACCGATGGCCTTGGCACCGTTGACCGTTGCCATCTGCAGAGCGGTGTAAGCGGGGATGGCGCAGGGATCCAGCGTGCTGACTTTCTGAAGCAGCGAAGCGGTACGCATCTCGTCCCACATGTCAAGGTCGTTGTTTGACGATGCACCGTCAGTACCTATTGAAACGTTCACACCGGCATCGAGCATCTTCTTGACGGGAGCAATGCCTGATGCGAGTTTCATGTTGCTCTGCGGATTGTGTGCTACGGATACGCCGTTCTTGGCCAGTATCTCAATATCGTGGTCCGACATTACCACACAGTGGGCGGCAAGTGTCTTGGTGGTGAACAGGCCCTCCTTTTCAAAAAACTCTGTAGGACTCATACCGTACTGTGCCATGGCGTTGTCCTGCTCAGTCTGAGTCTCGGCCAGATGAACGTGGCTTCCTACACCCAGTTCCTTGGACAGGCTGATTGAGCGCTGCAGGTGTTCACCTGACAGGGTATAGATGGCGTGCGGGCCCATCCACATTGAAACCAGACGGCTTGATGAGAACCTCTTCTGAACCTGCTTCCAGTCATTCTCAAAATGATCCATCCTGAAATCCATGGGGCAGGGGCTTACCAGTGCGCGTATGCCTGCGGTCTCGGCAGCCTCGGCTACAGCCTCCTCATACGGGTACATATCTACAAAGGTGGTGGTGCCTCCCATGAGCATCTCCAGTATGCCCAGTCTGGCTCCGTCAAACACCTCCTTATAACCCATCTTTCCTTCAATGGGCCAGATGTGCTGCTCAAGCCATTCCATCAGAGGCACATCGTCCGATATACCTCTCAACAGCGCCATGGCCACATGTGTGTGGGTGTTTATCAGTCCCGGCATAACGATCTTACCGGTTGAGTCTATCTGTATGGCGTCGGGATGACTTGCAGCAAAATCCGATGCTTTATTCTTGTCTGAACTGACAAACGCAATCTTTTCACCTTCTATTCCTACATAGCCATTAAAGTAGAGATTGTTGCTCTCTGATACTGTCATGGGCAGAATAATGCCGTTGTTGATGAGAATGTTCATAGCTCTTTAATTGTCCTTGCAAAGGTAAGAAATAGCTCTGAAGAGCGGGAAATAATGTTCAAAATCGTTCAAATTTTAGCAATTGTCCATTTTTACACTTTTAAACATTTGTCTCAAATCATGAATAATTTTAATCAAAATATGCAAGTCCACCTATTTTCCAACATTGCCGGTTGAAAAACAATTTTATCTTTGATACGGAAACAAAACCCAAACGATATGAGACGTACCGACATAACATCAATTCTGATAGCAACAGCTGCTTTGCTGTTCTCCTCTTGCGTCCAGGAGGATAGGTATAGTGTTGTATCCTATGATCAGGAGACAAAGACCATATTTAATATAACGGTTACCCGTAATACAAAGACCAAGTCTCATGCTGAGGGTACAAAGGCCAATATAACAGGGAACGATAACGACACCAAGACTGTATCTGATTACAGTATTGACTTGACCCATGCGAATATGGATTCCAAGATCGCTTTCGGTCTGGTAGGTATTGACAATGAGAAGAAGGATTTCATAGTTGACAATTGTCCCATATATGAGACAGGTGGTGTCAGAACCGCAAATCTGATCACATCCAGTCTTTCGAGCGGTTCAGTAAAAGTCAGCGCTTATTATCCCCATGTAAGTAGCGTGAGTTATCACAAAGATGGCTCATACGCCATATCTTTCACACCCAATGATATTAAGAAAGGCCCGTTGGCCTCAAATGCTGTTGACATGAGATGTGACCAGGATTTCGAGACGGTCAATCTTCAGTTCCATCACATCTCCAACAGCGTTGGTTTTAAAGTTTGCGACATTACCGATGACGAGCAGCTCAAGGGACTGATGCATGTCCGCAAGGTTGTGCTTCACGGTATGCCTGCTGAAGGATTGTTTGTATTAGACGGCGAGAATAGCCGTTGGGTTCCGAATGCCAAGCATCAGGATATCGTATTCTATGAGGGCGATGACCTGGTAAAATGCGGTGTTGAGAATGCTGATTACATGGCAGCCGGAAAACTGTCCACGGAGAGGGCAGATTGCAATCACGTCTTCGTGATACCGGAGGAGTTGAAGGACGGAAAGCATTTTGTTGAGGTTGTATTTGACGTTGATCCGTTCGAATATGAAGGAACAAAGTATCGTGGTGCCAAGGGACAGACCCAGATAATCCAGTTGTCCGGCGTTATTCCGGATGACAGTATGGAATTGGGACTCCAATACACCTTTGTGCTTGGATTGAACATCTACACGGTCTACAGACCTATTGAATTCACCGCATCAGTCGATGACTGGGAAGTTAAGTTCAATGGCCGTGTGCTTGATTATGATAATGAATAATAGCAATAAAAAGAGACTACTATTATGAGAAAGATTTGGAATTATGTACAGGGACTCAGGTTCATGTATTGGAAGAGGAGAATAGAAGGAAACTGGTATTTCTCAGATGTGGTATATTACCGTGATGCCAAGAGAATACAGAAGAACACCACCGTCAACAAACGCAAGTGGAATCTGGTGCTCAGCCCCAATTCCTACGTTATGTACGGCGACGCCCCGTTGACTGTGGCCAACATGGTGACAATGGAGGGACATTATTCTCTACGTCCTGACGGAAGCCTTACATTCTGCGAGGAGCGTGACGGAGGTGAAACCATCACAAAGAAGGCCCGTCTCTGCAAGTTGAGTGACAAGGAACTGGTTTACAGCTTTGACCGTGATCAGTTTGAGAATCTCAACTACATGAACGAGCAGAAACAGACCGAAAAGGCAGATAAAGTATACTACTCTTTCTTCAGACTATAATAAATTAGGTTGAGGGATTCCAAACGGGAATCCAAATTGGCTAAGAAAGAAAACGCGCCCCGATTGAGGGGCGCGTTCTTTCTTTGTCAGTCTGGGGATTTTACTTGATGTTTTTACGCTCAATCATCCAACCAGCCATCTTGCTTACGCCGGGCTCATTGCCTGTAAACATAGTGCCGGCCTCCTTGTCGCCCTTGAGCCACCATTTGAGCCATGCACCTGCTACCTTTGCGTAGTCACCGCCGTTGGGCTGCATGTATGTACCGCCGTGGCCGATGCCGTCAAGGCTTACCAGACATGCGGGCATTGTACCTGCCATACGCTTGAAGTCGTCGTTACCGTTCTCCCATGCGATATCGGTTGAACCGCCAAGGATCCAGATGATTGATTTCTGTTTCAGTTTTGCAAGGCTGGCCTTGTCCTCGCTCTCATCGGTGCCGAAGTATCCGCTGTTCATGACCAGGATGGTCTTGATACGTGCATCGTCACTCATGTGGAGAGCCTGCAGACCGCCGCATGACATTCCGGCAGCAGCGATGTTGTCTATATCAAGCTTACCGTAGTAGGGGCTGTTCTTGTCGGCATTCTGAGCGATTGCCCATTCCAGAGCCTGCTTGAGGCCTGCGGGGTCACCCATTGACATTCCGCCGCCCATACCGCCGGGCATTCCACCGCCCATACGGGGCATACCGCCGCCCTGAGGACCACCCTGACCGGGAGCACCCTGCGGACGCTGGCCGCCCATGCCGCCCATAGGAGGCATTCCACCACCGGGCATACCGCCACCGGGGAATCCGCCGCCCTGACCCATACGGGGTACATCACCGGTCTGACCGGGACGCGGAGCCTCCTGCTGCTGGTAGTTGCTGGGGCCGATGGCTACGATCAGGAATCCCTGAGAAGCAACCTCATTGAGGAAATTGACGTGGCCGCTTGGAGAGTTGGCGCAACCGCCATTACCCCATACTATGATGGGGAGCAGGTTCTTCTTATCGAACTTGCTCAGGTCCTGCGGACGGAAAATAGTGTGAGTGGTAAGTGAGGCCTCTTCCATCATGATAGCCTTGTAGGGGCCTGAACCTCCGTCTTCAACGATTCTTGAATTCTGTGCCTGAACCGGCATGGATACAAGTGCCATGACGGCTGCGGCTGCAAATAATAAATCCTTTTTCATATAATTGATAGTTAGTAAATGTGGTTTTTGTGGACCAAATGTAACTCATTTTTTTAATATAATATCTATATTCGCGAATTGTTTGACCAACTACAA
>JAFXMB010000153.1 GCA_017530735.1 Bacteroidaceae bacterium
ACCGCATTTTCTCAAATTCGGCGGGAATATCTGTCGTTTTCATTCTTAGAAACTGTCCTCAATAATCTCTGTAAGTACATCAGTCAGGTTCAGACCGGCTGCCCTTATCTGCTGCGGTATGAAACTGGTGGCGGTCATGCCTGGGGTGGTGTTCACCTCAAGCAGGTTGATCTTGTCGCCGTCAGTAATGATATAGTCGTTGCGGATTATACCGTGGCAGCCCAGCAGGTCATAAATCCTGGCAGTCAGGTCCTGGATACGGTCACGCAAATCATCGGGAATACGGGCGGGAGTAATCTCCTCAACCTTTCCGTTATACTTGGCGTCGTAGTCAAAGAAATCGGTCTTGGGAACCACCTCGGTAACCGGCAGCTTAACCTCATGCTTGCGGGTCTTGTAATAACCGTTGGTAACTTCAATACCCTGCATGAATGACTCTATCATGATCTCGTTGTTCTCCTTGAAAGCCTCCTCAACTGCAGGTATGATCTGCTCGCGGGTCTTGACCTTGGTGGTGCCGAAACTGGAACCGCCGTCAGTGGGCTTGATGAAGCAGGGCAGTCCCACCTTGCTTATTATCTTGTCGGGATCCACCTTGTCACCCTTACGCAGACGGCGTGAATTGGCCACGTTCACCTTGCAGCTCTTCATGGTCTTGTTGAGCACGAACTTGTTGAAGGTCAGGGCTGACGGCAGCACGTCACAGGTTGAGAACGGAATACGCATCAGTCTGAGGTAACCCTCAAACACACCGTTTTCGCCGGGTGTACCATGTATAATTATGTATGCGTAGTCAAATACTGTCTTCTTTCCCTGCCAGGTAAAGCTGAAGTCATTGCGGTCCACCGGGGCCGATACGCTCTCGCTGACATGAACCTGCCAGTTCTTGCCTTCAATCTCCAGGATATAGGGTTCGTACTTATCCTTGTCCATGTACTCAAGGATGGTTGCGGCGCTGCGCAGTGATACAGGATTCTCACTTGAGTCGCCGCCTGCTACGATTGCAATCTTGCGTTTCATTCTATATATCTATTTTTCAAAATCTCTTGAACTTACATAATCCCGCCACTTTCCTATAAGCGTCTGCATATCGGCCGGAAGTTCTGAGTTGAAGAACATCTCCTTTCCGGTCTTGGGATGAACAAAACCCAGTGTCTTGGCATGCAGAGCCTGGCGAGGACATATCTCAAAACAGTTCTGTACAAACTGACGGTACCTGCTGTAAGTAGTACCTTTCAGTATCTGGTCGCCTCCGTAGCGCTCGTCACTGAAAAGAGGGTGTCCTATGTGTTTCATGTGCACCCTTATCTGATGAGTGCGTCCGGTCTCCAGACGGCATTCCACCAGTGACGTGTAACCAAAACGCTCCAATACGGTGTAGTGGGTTACGGCGTGTTTGCCTACCTCAGGGTCAAACGACACCGCCATCTGGAGGCGGTCCTTGGGGTTGCGCGTTATCTGACTCTCTATGGTGCCCTCTGCGGGATCCGGCACGCCCCATACCAGTGCCTGATACGCGCGTTTTGTGGTTTTGTCAAAAAACTGTTTGCCCAGACAGGTCTTGGCATCGGGTGTCTTTGCAACCACAAGCAGTCCGGATGTATCCTTATCTATGCGGTGTACCAGACCTACCTGAGGGCTGTTGGGGTCATAGTCGGGATTGTCTCTCATGTGCCATGCCACTGCATTGACCAGTGTGCCGTGAAAGTTGCCGCATCCCGGGTGAACCACCAGGCCTGCCGGTTTGTTGACTACCAGCAGACAGTCATCTTCATATACGATATTCAGAGGAATATCCTCAGGCTCTATGTCGCTGTTGTAACGCGGACGGTCCATCATGACCGTAATCACGTCAAGCGGCTTTACCTTATAATTACTCTTTACGGGGCGGCCGTTGGCCATCACCATGCCGGCATCGGCTGCGTTTTGTATGCGGTTGCGTGAAGAGTGCTCCAGATGGTCAAAAAGGAACTTGTCCACTCTGAGCAGACTCTGACCCTTGTCGGCCACTACGCGGAAATGCTCATACAGCTCCGCAGAGTCGGGAGTGGGTTCCAGGTCGTCCAGTGACTCTTCTATCTCGTCTTCCAGGTCTGCCATTGGGATTACTCAAAGAAATCAGAGTCAATTACGGTTGTTGAATCAACCTCCTCAATAATCTCAACAGGGTTGCCGTTGCCCGCCACTATAGTCAGAAGCGATCCTTCAGGTATTTCTGTTCCGGCCTCAATCTTTTCGCCCTGATACCTTATTTCATATACCCAGTCCAGGTCGCCGTCTACATAGACGGTTTTTCCAAGTTTGAATCCTGCTGCTGTAAGTCTTGACTCGGCGGCACGCAGTGAACTGTTATCGGCCACATCGGGTACGGTCTTTACGGGTATCTTGCCTGAGTTGAGCGTAAGATATATCTTGCGGCCGTCCTTGACATATGCTCCCGGTTTGGGCTTCTGCTCAATTACACCGCCCTCTACCATCATCTTGTCATACTTGTAGTCCAATACCTCATATTTGAGTCCGGCAGCGGCAAGCGTTTTGCCCGCTTCGTCTTCAAACATGCCCGATACATCTGGCACGGCAATGTATTGCCCGTGAAGCGTGTATGACTTTATCCATCTGAAAGTGACCAGAATCAACAGGATTGCAATGACGATCATTGCCAGAATATTCAGTGCTATTATCAGGATTCCGCGTCCCTTATTTACCTTATTATCTGCCATTTTTCAGTTCTTTCAGTTTCAACCCACAAAAATAATCATTTGGAGCAAAAGGTGCAAAGGATGGGAACGTTTGTTGATATGTTAAAAATATACACTTTTTATACACGCGTTAATGCATTATTTTTCATTGCCAAAATGGCGGTGTTGGGTTGCAATAGCCGTTCATAATGAAAAAAAATAACGATAAATTTCACTTTTTTTTGGAAATATGCACGCTTTATCCACACTTTGCTTATTTTTGCCAAGTTAAATGGGCATAGTGAAAACTTATACAATATGTGCCAGACACAAACTATTGTCAAACTAAATAAATTGTCTATGAGAAAAATTCTCTTAATGATGGCTGCTGTTTTGAGCGCTGGATTTGCCTTTGCTCAGAATCTGCAAGTTACGGGAATTGCAACATCGGCCGAGGACGGAAGCCCCATGCCTTCAGTTGCAGTGGCAGTTCAGGGTACAGGTAGAGGTACAACTACCGATCTTGACGGTGCCTATTCAATTCAAGTACCATCAAACGGTACTCTGGTGTTCTCATTCCTTGGTTATGATGATGCCATTGTCCCGGTTAATGGTCGTTCAGTGATCAACGTAGCTCTCCAGCCGGGTTCAATCCAGGTTGAGGACGTTGTTATCACCGCTATGGGTATCAAGCGTTCAGAGAAAGCTCTGGGTTACGCTGCTACCTCAATCAAAGGTGACGCTATCTCTGAGAAGCGTACATCAGACATCATGTCAAGCCTTGCCGGTAAGGTAGCCGGTGTGCAGATTGCTTCAACCTCAACTGACCCGGGTGCTTCTCAGTCAGTTATCATCCGTGGTGTCAGCTCACTGAGCGGAAGCAACCAGCCTCTGTACGTGATTGACGGTGTACCTATGAACAATACAGCACACTACTCAAGCGATGGTCTTAACTCAGGTTATGACTTCGGTAACGGTGCAAACGCTGTTAACCCCGACGATGTTGAGAACATGACTATCCTTAAGGGCGCTGCCGCTACTGCTCTTTACGGTAGCCGCGCTGCCAACGGTGTCGTTATGATCACCACCAAGTCAGGTAAGAAGGGTAACGGTGTTGGTATTGAGTATAACGGCGGTATCCAGTGGAGTTCTGTTCTCCGTCTCCCGCAGATGCAGAATGAATTCGGTATGGGTTGGTACGGTGACAAGACCGACGATGAGAACGGTTCTTGGGGTCCCCGTTTTGATGGAACAAACACCATTTACGGTGCCATCTACAACAACTCACAGAAGATGAAGCCTTATCTGCCAATGGAGGACAACATCAAGGATTTCTTTGATATAGGTGTACGTTACAACAACAGCCTTTCTTTCAATGGCGCAACTGATAAGAGTGACTACTTTGTATCATTCTCACAGATCAGCGATGACGGTATGATTCCTACCAAGTCTGACTCTTATGACAAGTACACATTCTCACTGCGCGGTAGCCACAAGGTTAACAAGCTGACTTTCTCAGCTGCATTGAACTATGCAAACCAGAAGAACAGCTTCGCATCAACCGGTCAGGGCGAGAGCTCAATGTACAATGCTATCATGCAGACTCCGCGTGATATCAGTATCATAGGACTTAAGGATTTGAACGATCCCTTCAACACTCCGGGTTACTACTATACTCCTTACGGTATTACCAACCCTTACTGGGTACTTGAGAACTATGAGAACAAGTACTCATCAGAGCGTTTCTACGGTAAGTTCCAGTTTGACTTTGACATCCTCAAGAACCTCAAGTTCACATACCGTCTGGGTATGGATACTGAGACCAGCCAGTCTGATTTCGGTGAACCTAACCTCGTAGCCCTGTTCGGAACAGGCACATGGAACGGTGAGAACGGTGCTTCTACATTTGACGGTAACGAGGGCTCATATTCAGAGAGCATGACCCGTCGTATGGAGATCAACCACGATATCATGTTGAACTTCAACCAGAAGTTCGGTGACATCAACCTTAACGCTCTTGCAGGTTTCAACGGCAACCAGCGTAACTCTAACGGTTTCGGTGCCGGAATCACCAAGTTGACAATCCCGACATGGTATGATTTGAGTAACACAACTTCAGCTCCTTCTGTAAGTCAGAGCAAGTCAATGCGTCGCCTGATGCGTGCTTACGGACAGATTGAGACTTCTTTCAAGGAGATCCTCTTCCTGACAGTAAGTGCTAGTAACGACTGGTCTTCAACTCTGCCCGAGGAGAACCGCAGTTTCTTCTATCCCGGTGTAACCGGTAGCTTTGTATTCAGCGAACTCATGCCTGAGGCTGAGGATTGGCTGAGTCTTGGTAAGGTACGTGCCAGCTGGGGTAAGACCGGTAATGATGCCGCTCCTTATATGACTAACGCTACATTTGCTCAGGCCGGTGGTTCAGGTTACTGGGGCGCATTTGATTTCCCCTACACCAATGCAGGTTACAATGCTTACACACTGGGTAATGCTCTTGGAAGTATGACTCTCAGCCCTGAGATGACAACTGAGTATGAGTTTGGTGTTAACATGGCATTCCTTGACAACCGCTTCTCATTCGATGTAGCTTACTATAACCGTAATACTGACAAGCAGATCTATTCACTTGACATGGATTACTCAACCGGTTTCTCTGCCCAGAACACTAACCTTGGTAAGGTTTCTAACAAGGGTATCGAGGCTATGGCTTCAGTAACTCCTATCCGTACTAAGGACTTTGAGTGGATCATCAGTGCAAACTATACCAAGAACTGGAGTAAGGTTGAGAGCCTTCCCGAGGATCTGGGTGGTGAGGCCCTTATCTACGGTTTCAGCGGTGGTACAAGCATGTATGCAATCGTTGGTCAGCCTGTAGGTACCTTCAAGGCTGAGGTTCCCAAGAAGTCTCCTGACGGCAAGATTGTCGTAAACGCAAGCACAGGTCTTCCTGTTGCCGCTGATGAGATGCAGATTGTAGGCGATATGAACTATGATTATCAGTTGGGTCTCTCAACAACTCTCAAGTACAAGGGCCTGTCACTAAGCGCTGATATGGATATTCGTCAGGGCGGTCTGATGTTCTCACGTACTAAGGATATCGAGTTCTTCACCGGTAATGCTATACAGACTATTTACAACGATCGTAACGACTTCATCATCCCCAACTCAGTAAATGAGGTTACCGATGCTGAAGGTAATGTTACCTATGTTGAGAACGAGACCGCTATTGGTCTTACTGGTTGGAACTCTAAGGTTTATGATTACTGGGATGCAGGTGGCGACATGATGGGTAGTTCATTCCTGATTGACAAGTCTTATGTTAAGCTGCGTTCAGTAGTTCTGAGTTATGAGTTGCCTAAGAGCTGGTTTAAGAACTTCTTTGTAAAGGACGTTGTTATGTCTGCTTACGGAAGCAACCTGTTCGTATGGACAGCTAAATCCAACACATTTGTTGATCCTGAGTTGACCTCATTCGGTAATGACCTGGAGGGTAACTTCGGTGAGTACTCTGCAAACCCGAGTTCACGTCACTTTGGTTTCAACCTCAAGTTCAACTTTTAATTAGGGTATAACTATGAAAAAATATCTTCTGACATTAAGTGCAGTGGCAATTGCCCTCACTTCCTGCGATCTGGATATCAACGATAACCCGAATACTCCGGATAACGGTGCTATCACCGCTGATCTGGTATTCCCCTCTATCCAGAATGCCATTATGGCTACCTCTTGCGACATAATGTTCAACTATGCAGGTTTCTTTGCACAGTATTTTGATCAGATGCCTGAGGCTAACCAGTTCAATCAGATTGCCGACTACTCAATCACTGAGTCTGATCAGATAATCGATCGTGCATATCTGCAGCTTTATGCCCGTGCACTTGAGGATGTAGACGTGGTTCTTGAAAAGGTAACGAACAAGGCCGATATCCTTGCTGCAACCGCTATGCGTACATTCGCTTTCCAGCTCATGGTTGATAATACAAGCGATGCTCCTTACACCGAGGCTCTTAAGGGTAGTGCAGTTCCTCAGCCTAAGTGGGATGACGGTAAGACCGTTTATCTGGGTGTTATTTCAGAACTGACCAAGGCTCTCGATGAGTTCAAGGCTGCTCCTGATGTGATGACTATGACTGATATGATGTTTGATAAGAACACAAATCAGTGGGTAGGTTATGCAAATGCTCTCTTGCTCCGTATGTACTTCCGTATGTATGATGCCGGTATGACAGAGTATAAGGATAAGATTATGGATCTGGTTAATGCTAATGATTTCTTCTCCGGTGATGTTACTATTGACATCTTTGGTGATCAGACCGGCAACCGCAGTCCGTTCTATGCAAGTTATTATGCTCTGGGTACTGCTAACCACTGTGCATCATATCCTATCATCTCTTACATGCAGTCAACCGGTGACCCTCGTATTGAATATTGCTTCAATAAGAGTTCCAAGACTGGTGACTATGTAGGTCAGATTCCTGGTTCAAAGGCTTTGTCTAAGACTTGGAACGGCGGTGATTGGAAAAATGTCAATGTAAGTGCTGTAAACTATAAATTGTTCGATGGCTCAGGCGTTGAACGTCCTGCATACCTTTACACTCAGGCTAACCTTCAGTTCCTGATTGCAGAGGCTTACCTGCGCTTTGACAACAATGATGCTGCTGCTAAGGATGCATACGAAGCAGCTATAGCAGCTGACTTCGCTGCAAAGGGCATAGCAGGTTACGATACCTTCATTGCCGGCGCAAATGTTGCATGGGCTTCTGCAACTGACAAGTTGAAACTTATCTATATGCAGAAGTGGGCAGCTCTCTGCTACATGGACAACATGGAGTCTTGGAGTGAGATCCGTCGTACAGATGTTCCTGCTCTTTCAGCACAGGCAGGCAACGCAATCTTTGCTGATGCTACTATTTACACTCCTGGTGAACTTATTGAGCCCTATGAGAACGGAATCGAGGCCGGAGGTTTGATGAAACGTATGTTCTATCCCAAGAGAGCTCGTGACCTCAACAAGAACACTCCTGCTCCTAAGAAGGGAAGTGATCCTGTATGGTGGGATATACATTGATTTGTCACAATTAAAATATAGACAAGTATGAAAAAGGTATTATTTAACTTGATGATATGCACCGGCCTGGTAGTTCTCGCTTCATGTGAGAAGAAAGTTACTACCGAAGATACTTCAACAATCACATATTATGTATCTTTTGAGCTCAACGAAGGTGGCACAACTCTTGTTCCGCTTAATGGAACATATACTGATCCCGGTGTTGTAGCAACAGAGAATGGTAAGGACGTTCAGGAGAAAGTATCAGTTACCATTACTGATCCTTTTGGCGATCCTGTTCCTTCAGTTGATGCAACCGCTCTGGGAATGTTCAATGTTTATTACAGCGCAAGTAATGTAGACGGATTCGCAGCCAGCGCCAAGCGTGTGGTTGTTGTTTATGATCCGGCTGCCAGAACTGATGTTGATTTGGCTGGCAATTATGTAACAGCTGCAGGTACTCACAGACAGACCGCAACTGCCAAAACTGATTTTGACGGTTATAAGGTTTCAATTGCAAACATTGGCAATGGTGTATTCTATGTATCAGACATCCTTGGTGGCTACTATGCACAGCGTGCCGGTTATGGATCCAACTACTCTATGCCGGGATATATTAGCGTAAATGCTGATTACACTCTTACCATTATTTCTGCATCAGTTGCCGGATGGGGTGATTCATATGATGATTTCTCCGGTACTTATGATCCTGCAACCGGCGCAATTACTTATTGCTGTGTTTATGCAGGCATGGATTTCAATGTAATACTTTAAAATGTAAAACGATATGAAAAGATATTTTATATTTTCATTATTTGCAGCTCTTTCCGTATGGGCTTGCAGTCCTTACACTGACTTGGAGCCGGGTGGTACAGCTGTTCAGGACCTGTGCGGAACATGGACAGTTACCAGAGGCGTATCAGCTGCAGAAGCTGCAGGAACCGTTGATCTTGGCCTGAAAACCAAGGCAGAACTTGATGCTGTTGACGACTGGGCAGATCTGCACAACGTTGGCACAGGTAAGTATCTGAGAACCTACAACACAGCCAATGATGATAAGGATTCACTTTGGTTCGATGATGGTTTCTGGCAGGAGAAGTTTAAGATTGGCTGCAACTATGGTAATCTCACATTCAGTAGTGATACCGTAGAGTCAATAACCGGTTCAGGTTGCCATGCTGTTTTGCGTTATGGACAGGTGCTGAAGGGCGCCGCTACCACTCCCCGTGGTCAGAAGGCTGACAGTATCATAGTATACGTATACTACGATGACGGTTACGGTTTTACTTATAAGTTCTCTGGTTACCGTTACACCGGTTTTTCAGATGACCTTTAATCTGAAACGATTATCCTGATTCAAGGCAGGGACGGATTCTTCCGCCCCTGCTTTGGGTATAAAAAAGATACTATAACAGATATTTGATATATGAAGAAATTACTTGTTTTGCTGGGTATATCGCTGGTCATTTGTCCTATGTTCACTCTTAATTCATGCTCAAAGGATGAGATTGAAACAATTGAGGACGAACAGGTGGATCCCAAGGAGGCTGAGATTCAGAAGATTCTGTCTGCCAACCGTTTTTACATGAAAAAGTATTATGAGGATTATTTTCCGTATTACTTCTGGTATGATGATGTTTACAACAAGGTGAGCAAATTCAAATATGAGAACTATTCAACAATAAATGAATATTTTCATGCTACTTTGTTCAAGGATGACCGTTGGAGTTGGATGATGACAGCTCAGGAATATCTGGAAGGTGAGACAGGCGAGCAAACCGGAACATATGGCCTTTCTCTTGGTCAGGAAGTAGAGTATTACAAGGATTACGATATCAAAGTCCGCTTCATCTATCCCGGTTCTCCTCTTGAGGAACACGGAGTTACACGCGGATGGACTCTTACTCATCTTGATTCTGTCCCTGTTATGCAATATGTAGCATTGGGTAAGTTCGAGAAGGCTTTGTATAAGAATAATCAGTTGTTCACATTTAAAGACACTGAAGGTAATTCACATACTTTCCGTTCATCACCGTCCAAAAGTCTCTTTACACGTTCCAGTCTGAGAACCCAGGTTTTCCAACCGGGTGACTATCCGGGACTTACAGAACCTGTGGGCTATTTCCTTTATATGTCTTTTAAAGCAGGATTCTTGTCCGATATTGACAGTGCTTTTGCCGTGTTTAAGGATGCAGGCGTAAGGAAAGTGATTCTTGATCTCAGATACAATGGCGGAGGTGACGGAAGGGCATCTGATTTGCTCGTAAGTTATCTTGCACCGGATTCGGCAGACAGAAAGGTGTACAGAAAAACTATTCATAACCGCTTGCTGACACAGTTTAACAGTGCGGATACAATACATCGCCAGCCAAATTCACTCAATCTTGATGATTTGTATGTAATA
>JAFXMB010000154.1 GCA_017530735.1 Bacteroidaceae bacterium
CCATTGACTATGAGCCCGATGACCTGGCTTTCCCGCTGGCGGTATCGGTTGAGGGTATATACAACAAGGATATAAACGCCGTATATATTGAGAACTACAACCAGGTTCACGACGGTGCCGCAGGACGTTTTGCCGGAGCTGATAACAGAGTGAATTACAACGGAATAGCATCTGTTCATTCAACAGTATCCAAGTCTGGCGGTGCCATGGTTATAAGCAATACCGACAAGGGTTACAGCTGGTCTCTGGGCGGTACCCTGAAGGCTGAGCCTATCTACGGTCTCAAGACTGAGCTGGCTTACATTCATCAGGTTTCAATGTCCGTACAGGATATGAAGGGATCGGCCCTGAACTCGGCATGGAGCAACGATGTGAACGTGAACAGCCCCAATGAACTGGTTCTGCGCCCATCGGCCTATGTCATTCCCGATAAACTGTCTGCTATGGCTACATACCGCATCGGTTATGCAAGCAGAAAGTTCATGAGCACCGAGGTCGGCCTGTTCTATACCGGATACACGGCTGGTACCTACAGCTACACCTACAGTAATGACATGAACGGTGACGGTATAACAAATGACCTGATCTACATACCTGCAGCCAAGGATGAGGTAAGGTTTGTGGACAATGGAACAATAACCGCAGCAGAGCAGCAGCAGGCATTCTGGGACTTTGTAAACCAGGACAAGTATTTGAGCAGCCACAAGGGTGAGTATGCCGATGCAAACGCAGCCCGTATGCCCTGGCTGAACCGTCTGGACCTGCATCTGGCTCAGAACTTCAACGTAGGCGCCCTGAGAGGCTCCAAGCGCAGCAATGAGACTCTGCAGCTGTCACTGGATATTATGAACGTAGGCAACCTGATAAACAGCAAGTGGGGTGTGATGCAGACTCCTGCAGCCTGCAACAACGCCAAACTGCTTGATTACAAGGGCACTGATGCTGAGGGATATCCGCAGTTCACTATGGCTACAAACAAAGACGGCCTTGTTTCAAAGACCTTTGATCTGGATAAATCCAATACCAACTGCTGGTATCTACAGTTGGGAGTAAAACTGATATTTGATTAAAAAATGGACTTGTTAAACTATTTGCCCGGAGGAAAAAACTCCAAATTCAGGTATTATGTAAGTGCTTATGCGGCATTATGCATTCCAAGATTCATTCTTAGAGCATCCCGCCGTCATGCCCTGGCAAAGGCCAACGGCAGAAAGGACTGGGCCGAGATTGAAAACCGTCTGAACTATTACAACCGTATTGATTCAGACGCTCCTTTCCGCACTGATGCTTTCAAGGAAAAGAGTGTTGCCATAGGAGAGCAGAAGAAAGTTCATCCTACGGTCTATTATCTTGATTCATACCGATATGCGCGGGCTTTTGATCCGCACTACAGGTGGATTCTGGTGCCTGGCGATGTAGTCAAGGTGCCCGATGCTCCGGCAATAGTGAAAAGCCGTCCTCTGAACTGTGACAACACCAATTCGGTCCTGCTGAACCTGAACAAGGTGCGCCACTTTATATTCCTGCATGACCATAAGTCCTTCTCAGAAAAAAAGGATATGGTTATTTTCCGCGGTGCAATATGCCAGTATGAGGGTACGTCTGCCAAGAAGGGCAGGTTTGAGTTTGTAAAGAAGTACTACGGCCATCCAATGTGTGATGTGGGTGGAGTAGACCGTGACCTGACTGAATATCAGGCTCCCAAAATGACTATACGCCAGCATCTTGACTACAAATTCATCATGTCTCTGGAGGGTAATGATGTAGCCAGCAACCTGAAATGGGTCATGTCATCCAATTCAATCGCCGTAATGCCCAAGCCCACATGCGAGACATGGTTTATGGAAGGATCGCTTATTCCCGACTATCACTACATTGAGATCAAACCGGATTTCAGTGACCTGATTGAGAAACTGGAATACTACATAGCGCACCCTGATGAGGCTGAGGAGATTATCCGTCATGCGCATGAATACGTAGACCGGTTCCTCAACCGCCGCAGGGAAAGAATCATATCGTGGATGGTGCTGGACCGATACTTCAGATTCCAGAAGAATTAAATACAGAGCAAAGCAATTGAGACCGCAGCAAGTACCATTCCGAGTATTTGGTGCGGTTTCATCTTTTCCTGGAATGCCCACATGCCTACCAGTGCTCCTATGGCTACTATTCCGATGTTATGGAGCGGGAAGAGCAGGGAGGAGTCAATGGTCTTCATGGCCAGCATAAGAGTGTAGGTGCAGAAATAGTTGATAAGGCCCAATGCCGCGCCTCCCAGGATGTTCTTGAACTGAATAGGGGTACGCTTGCCGCTCTCGTCCTTTATAAAGAATGAGTAGGAGCAAATGACCATGGCCACAAAGAATACCGATGCGGTAACCAGCGACAACTCGCTGTTGATGGCCTGCTGTGAGAGTCCGGCGGCTGTATCGGCCACAGTTACCTTATGCTGAAGCACCTTGAGGAACGAGTTGCTGGCGCCGAATACAAGGAATACGGAAAGCGGTGCCAGGATGTCCATCAGGGTTATTTTGTGTCCGCTTTCCTGCTTTCCGGTCCAAACGGTAAGGGTCATGGCAACCAGAACCAAGCATATAAGCAGCCATTTGGGCTTGTCACTGCCCTGGATCATCATATAAGATACGATGATGGGTATTACCATCGATGCACGACTGCATACTGTGGAGATGGCTACACCTACGCGACGGGTGGACTCAGAGAGCAGAACCATGCCGGCCATGAAAATGAATCCCAGTATGATTACGGGCACCAGCCAACTGGCTTTGAGGGGGTTGACAACAACCTCACCGTGAAGTGAGAACAGCAGACCCATCACAAAGGCTGTCAGGTAATTGAAGAAAATTGCCTGATGTGAATCGATGTTCTTGCGATGAAATATCTTGAACGCAACAGAGAACATTGCGGCGCATACGGTCGCAATGATCAGAAACAGAATTCCGGTTAAAGTCATTTTTATCAGTTAATTAATCCACGGTTACGCAGCATTGCCTCGGTCTTGGGATCGCTGCCACGGAACTGGCGGTACAGTTTCATAAGGTCATCGCTGCTGCCTTTTTCAAGTATGTTCCTGCGGTAGCGCATGCCGGTCTCCTTGTTGAGCAGACCCTCCTCCTTGAAGCACTGGAAGGCGTCGCAGTCCAGAACCTCGGCCCAGAGGTAACTGTAATAGCCTGCGCAATAGTCGTTATTGAATATGTGGTTGAAGAATGTGCCGCGGTAGCGGTATTCAATCTCAGGTATCATACCCAGTTTGGCCGATATCTCATCCTCAAATTTCTGATCGTCAAAGTCTGTGTAATCCTTGAGCATGTGATATTCCATATCAAGCAGGGCGGCTCCTACAAGCTCTACGGTCTCGAATCCGGTATTGAAATGACCGGCGTTCTGCATCTTCTCAATAAGAGCGTCGGGGATAGGCTCACCGGTCTTGTAGTGGAAGGCGTACTGCTTTAATATTGAGGGATCTATGGCCCAGTGTTCCATGATCTGTGAGCACATCTCTACAAAGTCATTCGGGGTTGCCGTACCGCTGACGGTAGGATAGTGGCACTGTGTGAGCATTCCGTGGAGGGCGTGTCCGAACTCATGGAATACCGTGCGGGCGTCATCGATTGACAGCAGACTGGGAAGGGTATCGGTAGGCACAGAGAAATTGCAGACGTTCACGATTGTGGGACGCTGGCTCTGTCCTGCATAGTTGAATTCATCGGTAAAGTTGGTCATCCATGCGCCCTGACGCTTGGTGGGGCGTACAAAGCAGTCGGTGTAGAAGTAAGCCAGGTGGCTGCCGTCAGCATCCAGGCACTCCCAGGTCTCAACTGAGGGGTTGTAAACGGGCAGGTTATCGACCTTCTTGAACTTGATGCCGAACAGGGTCTCGGCTACCATGAACGAGCCCTTGCGTACGTTATCCAGGCTGAAGTAGGGGGTTAACTGTGACTCGTCCAGGTCATATTTCTGCTTGCGCAGTTTCTCGGCGTAGTACCACCAGTCCCATGCCTGGAGTTTGAAATTGCCACCCTCGGCGTCAATGATCTTCTGCATCTCGTCACGCTCGCGCTTGGCCTGCGGCAGGGCGTACTTCCAGATTTCCATAAGCAGGTCATAGGCTGCCTGCGGTGTCTTGGCCATACGGTCCTCGAGTATATAATCTGCAAATGTCTCATAACCAAGCAGATTGGCCAGTTCAAGACGCAGCTGCAGGATCTCCTTTATGATTGCTTTGTTGTCAAATTGGTTATTGTTGTTGCCGCGGCTGTAGTAGGCCTTATACATCTGCTCCCTGAGGTCGCGGTCCTGGCAGAACTGCAGGAACGGTATCCAGCAGGGTTTCTGCACGTTGAATGCCCAGCCTTCAAGGCCATTCTCCTTTGCACGGGTTGCTGCAGCCTCAAGTTGATCCTGAGGCAGTCCCTTAAGACGGTTGATATCGGTCACGTTGAGAACGTATGCATTGCTCTCGTCCAGGTTGTTGTTGGCAAACTTTATGCGGAGTTCACCCATACGGTTCTGGATCTCTACGAAACGGGCTTTGGCCTTCTCGTCAAGCAGGGCACCGCCTGTCACGAAACGGCGATAGTATTTCTTGAGCACCTCTTTCTGCTCCGTGGTAAGTCCGATATTGTCGATATTGTCATGTAACTCTTTGATTCTCTTGAATATGGCCTCATTCATGAAAACGTATGAGTTGGCCTCGTTCTCCATGGGGATGGCTTTCTCCTCGGTCTGATGCATGATGTCGTCGGCATCGGTCTCCATAAGGTTGTAAAAAACGCGTCCTACGTTTCCAAAGAGCCTGTCGCATGACTCCAGCGGCTCTATGGTGTTCGCAAACGTGGGGGCATCGGCACATGCTGCGATGGCATCTATATTGGCTTTTAACTGACGCAATCCCTCCTCAAGGGCCGGCATATAATCTGTTGACTGAATCTTGTCAAACGCTACTGCGCCATACGGCAACTTGCTCTCCACCAATAGGGGATTTTCTCTGTTTTCACTGCACGACATACACAAAACCGCTGCTAAGGCAGCCACAATTACTGATTTGTTCATATTGTTTCTTTTGGTTTGACAAAAATAATACTTTTAGCCACATAACTGGCCCTTATTTGTTACTTTTGCAGAGTACAGGTTTGCAACATTCATGTCTATTCTCACTCGCAAATATCCTTTTCAACGTGACGGCAACTGGATTAAGGATTGCCTGATTTACTGTTTCATCGTTTTCCTGATCCTTTATCTGCTGCAGCCGTTCGGACTAAGCCTTTATCAGGGCAGCAAACTGCTTGTGGCGCTTTTGTTCGGGGTGGTGACGTTCGTGTGCTGTCTGGTTTACGGGTATCTTGTGGCAAAACCCGTAAAGAAACATGTGCAGCCGTGGCGTATATGGCATGAGATTGTGAGTGTTTTTACGCAGGTGCTGTTCATCGGCCTCTGCAATTTCCTGCTGTTTACGTTTCTGTTCCATTATCCCTTGAGGCTTGATCTGTGCCTTACATTCGTCTACTGGACCTTTATAATAGGCATTTTCATATCGGTCCTGTCCACGTTCATGTCCTACCAGCGCTATCTGAGAGGGCAGTTGAACGCTCTTTTGGACAAGACTACCGATAAGCAGACCGGAATACAGGTTACCATTCACGATACTCGTGTGCGCGGAAATGACGTGACACTGCCCATCAATGACCTGCTGTACATTGAGGCTCAGAAGAACAATGTGGTTGTGGGTTATGTCAAGGACGGCAAACTGCGCAAGGATGAACTTCTGACCTCACTTACCGCGGTCTTGAACGACCTTGGTGAATACGATAACATATTCCAGTGCCACCGCTCGTTTGTAGTGAATCTGAACAACATCACAAAGGCTTACGGAAACTCCAACGGCTATACCATGGAACTGGGCGGAGGGCTTGCCACAGTGCCGGTTTCACGCTCTTTCGTGGGCAAATTAAAGTCATTTATCTCTTAGTATTTCGTCATTTCGGGGTATCCGTTCGTCCGGGCTCCTAGTTATTCGTCCGCCATTCTAGCTGTCTGTCAGCAGAATTTGGCGGGCATTTTTCCTATTATCATTTTTGCGGCATGGAAAAACGATTGCTGCATTTGATTCTGGTGCTCATGAGCGTTATCAGCGCAACAGCACAGATACAGATTAAGGGAAAGGTTTGTGATGAGTACGAACCGCTTCCGGGTGTTAATGTCTATATAGTAGGAACCATAGACGGAGGTATGACCGATACCGACGGCATGTTCTCATTCTCCACCGATGAGGTGGGTGAGGTTACCCTTTGCGCCTCGTTCCTGGGTTATGACGAGTATAAGGTTACGGCCGATGCCTCAGAACTTGCGTATGTTGAGATCACGCTGCGCGAGAAACCTCTTTCAATTGATGAGGTGTGCATATCGGCCAGTTCGTTCAGAATTGGCAAACTTGACCAGTTCAAGTCATTGGATGCGCTGGATGTGGTTATGTCGGCCAATTCATGCGGTGACATTGTGGCTGCGCTGCAGATGCTGCCGGGAACCCAGAAGGTGTCCGAGAACGGCAAACTGTACGTCAGGGGAGGCGAAAGCAATGAGTGCCAGACATTTATAAACGGAATGCACGTGCTGGTACCTTACAGCACGAATGTGGAGGGACAGACCAACAGAGGGCGTTTCTCACCGTTCCTGTTCAAGGGAATGAGTTTTTCGCTGGGCAGATACAGCGGCGAGTACGGACAGGCGCTCTCATCGGTCCTGCCCATGGAGACAACCGATGCCGCTACGGCTGATAAACTGGGTGTAAGTGCATCGCTTGTAGACTGGAACCTGGGCGGAACCAAGGCGTTTGACAGGAGCAGTCTATCATTCAATGCCGATTATACCGGACTGGAGCTCTACAACAGACTGTTTCCTGACCGAAACGAATGGACCCGTCCTTACGGAAAACTGTCGGGCGAGGCTCAATACAAGGCTGAAATCTCATCCGGAAGTACTCTGAAGAGCTATGCAGGCTATGATCTGACCAATGTAGGCCTTATTACCGGCGGCAGGAACCTTTTCATGAAAGAGCATAACGCGATAGCCAATGTCACGCTCAATACGACACTCAAATCGGGTTATACGGTGTTTACAGGCGTAGCCGGATCATGGGTCATGAACGATATTGACGGTGCTCTGGTTCAGGGTGACAGATATCATAATGTACGCGGAGAGATTCATCTTAAGGGTGGGGTACGCCGCAGTTTTACATCGGCCTTGAAGTTATCAGCCGGAATGGAGGACTATATCAGAAACAGTGTAAAACATTACAACAGTGACGGTTATGACCTTGACTACAATACCGCCGCTGCGTATCTGGACGCTCAGGTCAGACTCTTTCCGCGGGTGTTCCTGACTGCATCTCTCAGGGATGAGTACGTGAGTTACAGCGGCCAGTGGATGCTTATGCCCAGGCTGGCGCTGAGTTGCTTCCCCGGCGACAGTTTCCAGGCATCGGTAGTGTTTGGCCGATACAGCCAATGTGCTGAGGATGACTACATTGCAAGGGGCGGAAAAGGTCTGCGCCAGACTACTGCAGACCATGCAATAATGAGTTTACAGTACAGCGACGGACAGAGGCTGGTCAAGGTTGAGCCGTACTACAAACGTTACCATAATCTGCCTCTGCTTGAAGGTGGGGTCTACACTTCACACGGATACGGAAAAAGCAGCGGTCTGGACATCTTTGCCGAAGACTGTTCCCTGTTGAGCAATCTGACCTTAAGTGCCTCATATTCATACAATAACTCC
>JAFXMB010000155.1 GCA_017530735.1 Bacteroidaceae bacterium
ACCGTCAGCTGCTGGTAAACGGCCAGCCCATACTTATAAAGGGTGCCGACCGTCATGAGATGGATCCCTATGGAGGTTATGTAGTTCCGTTGGAACGTATGATTCAGGATATTCAGATCATGAAGCAGATGAACATAAATGCTGTACGTACCAGTCACTATCCTGACGATCCCCGTTGGTATGATTTGTGCGATGAATACGGTATTTATCTGGTGGCCGAAGCCAATGTGGAAGGTCATGGAATGATGTATGGCCCCAGTCCGCTTGCCCGCAATCCGGAGTATGAACAGGCTCATCTGGAGCGTAACAAGTCAAATGTGATAACTTACAAGAACCACCCCTCAATCATTGTATGGTCAATGGGTAACGAGGATGGCGACGGCCAGAACTTTGTGATCTGCTACAAGTGGATCAAGGAGTATGACAAGACCCGCCCCGTGCAGTATGAGGGTGCTACAGGCTCGCCTGACCATTGCGATATACACTGCCCGATGTACGCTGATTACGGCGCCATGGAGCGCCATGAACGCGGCAACGACCCGCGTCCCATGATAGAGTGCGAGTACGCCCACGCCATGGGTAACTCCGAGGGCGGATTCAAGGAGTACTGGGACATTATCCGTGCCAACCGCTCGGTTCAGGGCGGCTTTATCTGGGACTTTGTGGACCAGGCGGTATATGGCAAAAACGCCGATGGAAAGGAGATTTTCATGTACGGAGGTGATGAGGGACGTTATCCCACATCGGACCAGAACTTTAACTGCAACGGTCTGATTGCCCCTGACCGCCGCTGGAATCCGCACGCATATGAGGTGCAGTATTTCTACCAGAACATCTGGGCTACTCCAGTTGACCTTAAGAAGGGCGTCATTGAAGTATATAATGAGAACTTCTATACTGACTTGTCGGCTTACTACATGGAGTATGCTCTGAAGGCCGATGGCGCCGAGGTGTCACGCGGTCAGATAAAACTGCCCAAGATAGCCGCCCAGAGCAGGGTGAAGGTTACCTCTTCTGATCTGGCAAAGGCCTTGAAGAAGGCTCCGGCCGGTAAGGAGATACTTGTGGATGTGGAGTTTAAACTGAAAGAGGCCGCTCCTCTGCTTGAGAAGGATTTTGTTGTGGCACATAATCAGTTTGAGGTTGCCGGCTATGAGTTCCCGCAGATGGTTGCCGCGAATACCGGAGACGTAAAGATTGATGAGGCCGTGGCCTATGTCAAGCTTGAGGCTGCAGGTGTTGTCTATACCTTCAACAAGAACAGCGGATGGATAGATTACATTGACATTGACGGCAAGCAGATTACACAGAACGGAAGTCAGTTAAAGAGTGATTTCTGGCGCGCTCCCACCGATAACGACTACGGTGCAAACCTGCACACACGCATGCAGGCATGGCGCAATCCCAATCTGAAACGCACCGCTTTTGAGTGCAAGGTTGAGGACGGTCTGGGTAAGGTAAACGTAAAATATGAGATAGAGCAGCTCCATGCATCACTTGAGATGGAGTATGTGCTGGACCGCGAAGGCATTATGCATGTTTCACAGAAGATGGTTACCCGTCCCGAGGAGGCTGCCCAGGCTATGGCTCAGGCCGCCCCCCAGCGTCAGGGTCAGCGCCCGCAGCGCCCGCAGCGCCCGCAGGGTATGCCGGACCTGTTCAAGTTCGGTATGACCATGAACATGGCTCAGGAGTTTGACCAGGTTGAGTTCTACGGCCGAGGCCCGGTTGAGAACTACTCGGACCGTAACAGTTCGCAGTTCCTGGGTATCTATAAGAGTTCTGAGGCTGACCAGTATTTCCCCTACATACGTCCGCAGGAGAACGGCAACAAGACCGATGTCCGCTGGTGGCGCGTGACAAACGCCGACGGACTGGGTCTGGAGTTCTACAGTGACGCTCCTCTGAGCATGTCGTCACTCAACTATGCGACTGCTGATCTGGACGAGGGTCCGCAGAAGCATAACGTACATGCAGGAGACCTGACTCCGCGTCCCTATACCGTTGTGCATATTGACAAGGCACAGTACGGTCTGGCCTGCGTGAACAGCTGGGGCGCCACACCGCTGGAGCCGTACAAGCTGCACTACGGTGACTATTCATACAGTTTTGTAATCGCACCTTTAAGATGAGTGTAGGAAACGAAAGCCTGTGGATGGGGGTGATTGACAAGTATTACTCTGACAATCAACCCCTCAGGGATCTGCTTCTGTTGCATAGCCGCCTTGTGGCCGACAAGGCGCTGAAGATTGTGGCCGCTCACCCGGAACTGGGTGCCGATGCCGCATTCACGGAGGAGGCCGCCATGCTTCATGATATAGGAATTTTCCTTACAGATGCCGATAAGATCCACTGCTTTGGCAAATACCATTACCTGTGCCATGGTTATCTGGGTGCCGACCTGCTCCGGAGCGAGGGGCTGCCGCGCCATGCGCTGGTTGCGGAGCGGCATACAGGCACCGGACTGACGCTTAAACAGATACTGGAGCGTGACCTGCCCGTACCCCACCGTGACATGACTCCCGTTTCAATTGAGGAGAAGATTGTCTGCTTTGCCGACAAGTTTTACAGCAAAACCCGTCCCAACGAGGAGAAGACCATAGAGCAGGCCGAGAATAGCCTGGCCAAGTTCGGACAGGAGGGTGTGGATATCTTCAGGGAGTGGTGCAGGCTTTTCCTATAACTATTAAAAATTCTGAAAACAGCCCCGCGTGTGCGCTTGTGTGAGCTTTTATGGGTACTTTTGCAGTTTGATACGCAGAAAGCTCATCGGCAAGTGAGGGTAAATAACAGAAAAAGATGGCTCCCGATCCTTCTGGGATTGTTTATTCCGGCCGGAATGGCAGTGGCTCAGGTCCCTGTTGACTCCATTCCTGCGGTTCAGGACTCTGTCGTATCGGTTCAGGATACCGTGACTGCGGTACGTGACACCATTCCCCAAGGCCCCAGGAAAAAGAAAGATTCCCTTGAAGACCCCGTTATCTACGAGTCGACAGACTCAATGGTGTGGAACAACGGCGGTTATGCTTCGCTGTATGGTGACGGCAAGGTGAACTATCAGAACGTACAGCTCACGGCCGCCGTCATCAAGATGCAGATGGACAGCAGTCTTGTCTATGCCGACGGAAGATTGGACTCTGCGGGTGTCATGCAGGGAGCGCCTGTGTTCGTGGACGGATCGACCCCGTATGAATCAAATCACATCAGTTACAACTTCAAGACTGAGAAGGGTTACATAAACGAAATCATTACCCAGCAGGGTGAGGGCTATATGACCAGCCAGGAGGCCAAGAAGGGTCCCGAAGGCGAGTATTACATAGCCGACGGTGTCTACACCACCTGTGACCAGCATGACGATCCCCATTTCAACATCCGCATCACACGTGCCAAGGTCCGTCCCGGCCGCGACGTGATATTCGGCCCCGCATATCTTGAAGTGATGGGCGTTCCGCTGCCCCTGTTCGTGCCTTTCGGATTCTTCCCTTTCCTGGAGGGTGATTATGCATCGGGCATTATAGTGCCTACCTACGGCGACGAGATGGAGAGAGGTTTCTATCTCAAGGACGGCGGCTACTATTTTGCACTCTCCGACTATTTTGACCTCAAGGTGCTGGGTGAGATATTCACCAAGGGCTCATGGGGCGTATCTGCCGAGAGCCGATACAAGAAGCGCTACAAGTTCTCGGGTAACGTGTATGCCAGTTCGCTAACCACCAAACTGGGTGACAAGGGACTGCCGGATTACTCGGTGACAAAGAACTTCAAGTTGCGCTGGACCCACCGTCAGGATGCCAAGGCAAACCCGTACCAGAACTTCTCGGCGAGTGTGAACTTTGCCACACAGAGTTATGAGCGGTCCAACCTGAGCAGTCTGTACAACCCGTCGCTGACATCGCAGAGTACCCGTACTTCAAGTATAAGTTACTCAAGGAATTTCCCGTCCATAGGTCTGTCAATCTCCAGTTCTATGAACCTGTCGCAGAACATGCGTGACTCAACCATGTCGGTGAGCCTGCCTTCGCTGAGCATTTCACTGCAGCGTTTCTACCCGTTCAAGCGCAAGAAGGTTGTGGGCAACGCCAAGTGGTATGAGAAGATTTCGCTCTCTTACTCCGGTTCGCTGAGCAACAGCATCACCAGTAAGGAGGATGAGATCATGCACAAGAACCTGATCCGTGACTGGAACAACGGTATGAGACACTCCATTCCCGTCAGTGCCACATTCCAGTTGTTCAAGACCATCAACATAACCCCGTCATTCAACTACAACTCCCGCTGGTATACCTACAAGGTCAAGCAGTCCTGGGATGCCGATCAGATGAAGGTGGCAAGGGATACGGTTTACGGATTCAACAGGGTCTACAACTATAACCTCAGCGTCAGCGCAAATACCAAACTGTACGGTTTCTACGAGCCTACCAACCTGTGGATAAAGTTGTTCGGCAACAAACTGGTTGCGGTACGCCATGTGTTCACTCCGTCGGTAAGTTACAGCATGGCTCCTGACTTCAGTGCCGCTCGCTACGGTTACTATGACACCTACACCTACACCGATGACAAGGGCGAGGTCCGCACGGTAGAGTATTCGCCGTTCAACGGCTCCATGTACGGCGTCCCAGGCAAGGGAAAATCCGGAACCCTCTCGCTTAGCGTGGGCAACAACCTGGAGATGAAGATCCGTACTGACAAGGACTCCACCAAGTCAACCAGGAACATTCCCCTGATAGACGAGTTGGGTGCATCAATGTCATACAACTTTGCCGCCAGATCCAAGCCGTGGAGTAACCTCAATACCCGTCTGAGACTGAAACTGCCCAAGAACCATACCTTCAGCCTGAGTGCCACATGGGCCACTTACGCATATGAGTTCAACGAGCAGGGCAGGGTAATCGTAGGTGACCGCACGGAGTATTCGTACGGACGTTTCGGCCGATTTCAGGGCATGAGCCAGAACTTCTCTTATACGTTCTCCAACAACACGCTTAACGAGTGGAGGACCAAGTGGAGAACCCTTACTCACCGTAACAATGACGAGGAGGAGGAAGATGAGGAACCGGATGAGAATCCCAATGCCGACAAACCGGCATCGGTGGGACGTACCCAGGCTGCACCCGGCAAGAACGGAGGCGCCGCTCCTGTGGATGAGGACGGTTATGTCAGTTACTCCCTGCCGTGGTCGTTCTCCATATCGTACGGTATCACCATGAGGGAGAACACATCGGCCCCGATCAATGTGGAGCGCATGCGTTACCCGTGGGCTCTGTCGCACAACCTGAACATGTCAGGAAACATGAAACTGACCAACAAGTGGAATATCAGTTTCTCGTCAGGATGGGATTTCACCTGGCATGATTTCACCACCACCACAATGAGTGTTACGCGTGACCTGCACTGCTTCAACATGTCTTGCAGCGTCGTGCTCAAACCGTATACGTCATACAACTTTACCGTCAAGGCAAACTCGCAGATGCTGGCTGACCTGCTGAAGGTCAAGAAACGTTCCAGCTATAACAGCTACGTCAACTGGTATAACGAATAAATCAACATAAATGCTATGAGCTACCTGATCATTCCTGAAAAGTACAAACCGCTCATGTCAATGCAGCAGACAGAGCAGGGTATCAAACTCATCAAAGAGTTCTTCCAACAGAATCTCTCAACCGGATTGCAGTTGAGACGTGTCACCGCCCCTCTGTTCGTTCTCAAGGGCATGGGTATCAACGATGACCTTAACGGCGTTGAGCGTGCCGTAACATTCCCCATCAAGGACCTGGCCGATGCCAAGGCCGAAGTGGTTCATTCACTTGCCAAGTGGAAACGTCTTACCCTGGCCGAGTATGAGGTAAAGCCCGGCTACGGAATCTATACCGATATGAACGCCATCCGTGCCGATGAGAGCCTGGGAAACCTGCACTCGCTTTATGTTGACCAGTGGGACTGGGAGCGTGTAATCACGGCCGATGACCGCAACATTGATTTCCTGAAGCGTATTGTACGCAAGATATACTCAGCAATGCTCCGTACAGAGTACCTGATTAATGAGACCTATCCCCAATTGGAGCCGTTCCTGGCCCGCGAGGTGTTCTTTATCCACTCCGAGGAGTTGCGCCGTCTCTATCCCGACAAGACTCCCAAGGAGCGTGAGGATGCCATCTGCCGCGAGCACGGAGCCGTATTCATCATGGGCATAGGCGGCAAACTGGGCGACGGTAAGGAGCATGACCTGCGTGCACCTGACTATGACGACTGGACTACCCCCAACCAGGACGGATTCATGGGACTTAACGGTGACCTTCTGGTCTGGAATCCCATACTGGGCCGCGCCATGGAGCTCTCATCAATGGGTATCCGCGTAGACAGGGAGTCTATGCTGCGCCAGTTGGAAATGTGCGGCAAGGAGGAGCGCAAGGAACTCTATTTCCACAAGAAACTGCTGGCAGGCGAACTGCCTCTGTCAATAGGCGGCGGTATCGGCCAGTCACGTCTTTGCATGCTGTTCCTGCAGAAGGCTCACATAGGTGAAATCCAGGCTAGCATATGGCCCGATGACATGCGCGCACAGTGCGCCAAAGCCGGCATTCAGTTGATCTGATATGGAAGTAAAGATAGATCAGAGTTGGAAGGAGCATCTCCAGACAGAGTTTGACAAGCCCTATTTCAAGACTTTGACAGACTTTGTAAAGGAAGAGTACGCCCATGGTCCGGTCTATCCTCCCGGACGTCTGATATTCAACGCCTTTGACCTTTGCCCTTTTGACAAGGTCAAGGTGGTCATAATAGGGCAGGACCCCTACCATGAACCAGGCCAGGCACACGGACTGTGCTTCTCGGTCAATGAAGGTGTCCCGTTCCCGCCTTCGCTGAGAAACATATTCAAGGAGATAAGCGATGATCTGGGCAAGCCCGTTCCCGCAAACGGTGACCTGACGCGCTGGGCGCAGCAGGGCGTGCTGCTTCTGAACGCCACCCTGACTGTCCGTGCCGGTCAGGCCGGATCCCATCAGGGAAAGGGTTGGGAAGAGTTTACCGATGCTGCAATCCGTGAACTCAATGCTCACCGTGACGGACTGGTATTCATACTTTGGGGAGGCTATGCCAAGAAAAAAGGAGCCATCATAGATCGCTCCCGTCACCTTGTCCTCACATCGGCCCATCCGTCACCCCTCTCAGCCTACAACGGCTTCTTCGGAAACCACCACTTCAGCCTCACCAACGACTGGCTCATAAAGCACGGCCAAACTCCTATAGAATGGTGACCCCGGTGGGACTCAAACCCACGACCTGCAGAACCGGAATCTGACGCTCTATTCAACTGAGCTACGGGGCCATTGCGGACGCGAAGTTACACATTTATCCGGGATTTATTTTCTTACTGAGTAAGAAAGGTTTATTTTTGCAGGGCCAAACAAGTATTAATTATTTGAAGATAATCCTTTTATAATATGAGAAAACAAATCCTTACACTGCTTGCAGCATTCATTTCAATAGGCGCTTGGGCACAAGATAACATGGAACCTTTCCGCCACTTCTCGGTAGGAGCGGAGGTGGGCCTGCACGGTTTCGGCGTAGAGTTGGCCGTACCTGTCCAGAAGCATCTGGTTTTAAAGGCCGGTTATAACTGGGCACCCGCAGGTGACCTTCTCAGAACAGATCTTGTAATTGACACAAAAGAACTCAGGGAGGCTCAGGAGCAGTACTCCGCCGCAACCTCTTATGAGTTTGAGCATAAGTTTGGCGATGAGGCCATAATAAATGCCGGTTTAGGCATGAACCTTAATAACTTCAAGGCAATGATCAACTGGTATCCGTTCGCACTGGGACGTTTCTACGTGGCAGGCGGTGTATACTACACCCCCTCGTCAAAGCAGAACGCACCCTTCCTGAAAGTGAGCGGAAACACCGCTGAGAATGACTGGGCCGCACTTCAGGAACTCAACAGCAAAGCCCTTCCCGGACAGGAGAAGGAACTGGCCCTCACAATAGGTGACGAGAATTATCCCGTAATGGAGAAAGACGGCTGCGGATACATGCAGGCCGATTTCAGGATGGATCCTCTCAAGTACTACCTTGGTCTGGGTCTTGGCCGATGCATCCCCAACCGTACCTTAGGACTTCAGTTGGAGGCGGGTGCCATGATATATCATAACTCAGTGCTCTATTGTCAGGACAAGGAGGTGGGCTCCATTACCGATGCCGCCGAGGGACTTGACAATGATGCCAAGGAGATACTTGAATACGTTGACAAGTACCCCGTTTATCCGCAGATAACCCTGCGTCTGAGTTTCCGTGCACTCTGATCTTACAGAACTTATTTAACCTGAAAACTTACAATAAATGACAATGAAGAAAATTTTTGCATTTGCACTCGGTTCAATGCTGGCTTTCACGGCTGCTTTCGCTCAGGAAAACCAGAGTATTATGGACCTTAAAAGTCCTGACGGACGCCTTGTGGTCTCTTTCAATCTTACCGGAACAGAGAATCCCACCTATTCTGTCAAATATGACGGCAAACAGATGCTTGAGGATTCACCCATAGGCATCATGCTTGACCTGGGCTCCAAACCCACCCTTGAGGGACTTCCCCAGGGTCGTGAGGCCGGTAACGGTGATTTCACCAAGAACCTGACACTGGCGGGTACACTCACCGATATGGGTACCGTTGAC
>JAFXMB010000156.1 GCA_017530735.1 Bacteroidaceae bacterium
CTCCTTCTTGGCGGGATCATTCAGATCAATCTGTGAACTCTCCAGAATCTGCAGCGATACGGTGCCGTCAGCGTTGTATGCCAGGAACGGTCCGCCGCCGGGCTCACCAACGTTCTTTACCATGCCGCATACGCGGATGGGGCGGTTCAGTTTGCTGTGCAGCCATGCTGCCAGTTCCTTGTCATTCTTGCCGGCAAGGTCCTTGCATCGGCAGCAGAGTGTATTCTGAACGAAATCGGTGATTTTCTTGAGTTGGGCATCGGTATACTTCTTGGTGTCAAGCAGACGCAGATATTCAAAGACCTTTTCCTGGATGCTTACCAGAACTCCGGCCAGAAGTTTCTTGTAAGTGATTGTGTCGGCCTTGAAATGATCAGGAACCACGTTGTCAATATTCTTGATAAAGACGATGTCGGTGTCCAGGTCATTGAGGTTCTCGATGAGGGCGCCGTGACCTCCGGGACGGAACAGTATTGAGCCGTCGTCGTTGCGGAAGGCGGTGCCGTCAGCAGCGGCGGCAACGGTGTCGGTGCTGGGCTTCTGCTCGGAGAATGAGATGCTGTAGGTGGTGCCGTAACGTCTGGATAGGCTCTTGGAACAACTGTCGGCAAGAGTCTTGAAAAGTTCCTTGTGCTCGGGCGATACGGTGAAGTGTATGTGTACTGAGCCGTCCGATCCTGTTGCGTACAAGGCGCCTTCAGCCATATGCTCCTCGAGCGGAGTGCGTGCGGCGGCTGCGTATCGGTGGAACTTGAGCAGTCCCTTGGGCAGGGCGCCGTAGTTGAGACCGTCAGCACCAAGAAGGTTGGAGACGACGGCTTTGTATCGGCCATCGGCCATAAGGTCCTTTATGGATTTGCCTTCATTCTTGAGGCATGCCTCGTCAAGTTCCCTGAAGAAAGCGAACTTTTCTATGTTGTCAAAAAAGGTCTTCTCAAACGGGGTGGTGGGGACGTCATAGGATGCGTCCAGGAAACTGAAAAGATCCTTGAACATGCGGCTGGCGGCACCGGATGCAGGTACGAACTTGGTGATGATGTGCTTGCTGCCTGTGCAGTAGGAATCCCAGGTCTTGATGTACTTGGCTGTCTGACTCTCATCGAGTGCTATTATACCGTTGCCGATGGATGCGGCGGCATCCAACTCCAGGAAAGGGAAACCGTTCTTTATGAGCTCCAATTGTGCTTTTACTTTTTCGGCTGTTGTTCCCTTCTTTTTAAACTGTTCCAGATCTTTCTCGTCAAACATATATACAAATGGTTTGTAAGTCCTTTTTAAGGACTCAAATGTAGTGCTGTTTTTTGGATTTGACAAAGAAAAGCGACTCATATTGACGAATGGAAAAAAATTAATAATTTAGCACCCGTTAAAACTGTAAATATATGAAGATATTAAAGTATTTGCCCCTGTTTTTGTTTGCTGCGCTGGCTATGCCCGCATGGGGCGAGAATGCAAACGAGGATGAAAAGTATCCTGAAATAACTTTTGAGAAGACTACTGTTGACTTTGGTCTGTTTGACAAGGAGCACGGTGACAAGGTCTGCTGGTTCGTGTTTACCAATACCGGTAACAAGGAACTGCTGATTCTGTCTGCCAATTCAACTTGCGGCTGCACTGTTCCCGAATACCCCAAGAATGCCATACAGCCCGGTCAGAAGGATTCCATAAAGGTTTCTTACAACGGTTCAACCCGCAGGGTGGGCAAGATGAAGAAGACCATTGCGCTGACAACCAACTGTAAGGTCAACTCATGCTACCTTTACATCATGGGCGAGATGGTCGATGAACTGGTGGCCGACAGGATCAAGCCTGAAGAGAAGTAACTATAAGAGTGTCGGCATCAGGAACCTTGAACTTCACTGAATAGCCGTCAAAATCAAATCCGTACTCACGTTCAGGGTCATCCTGATAACGGGGACGCGGATCTTCTGCAAGAATACCCCGGAGCGCACTGAGCGTTCCGGGTTTTATTTTGGTCTGCAGGTGCTCAGGGATGATTACGTTGAGTTTGTGCATGCTGACGCTGCCTGTGAATCCGGCAGTGGCATGGGGCACGCAGTCCGTATAGGGTATATAGGGCTTGATGTCGTAGATGGGTGTGCCGTCCATAAGATCGGCGCCGCTTACATGCAGTACGGGCCCCTGGGGTGTGCTCAACTCAATGGATTCAAGCTTTACGCATGAAAGGCCGATGGGGTTGGGGCGGAAGGGTGAGCGGGTGGCGAATACTCCCAGGCGGGTGTTGCCTCCCAAACGCGGCGGACGCACTGTGGGTGACCACTCTGTGCGTACAGCCTCCGAGAACTCCCAGATTATCCAGATATGGCTGAATCCCTCCAGTCCGCGCAGCGCATCGGGGTTGCGGTACTCGGGATTGAAGACGATGGTTCCCTTGAGCTCAGGTACGAGCCCGCTCTGGCGTGGGATTCCGAACTTGCTGGCGAATCCTGTCCGTATAGTTGCTATAGGTTGCATTTTCTGCATTGTAGAGGCGAAGGTACGGAAAAAAAAGAATACATTTGTAAGTTATGGTCATGCCAAAGTGGTTACATAGACTGTCAGTGCTTTGCGCGGCGATGCTCTTTACTGCGGCGTCGGGTGCATGGGCCCAGGTTCTTCCGGTGCTGAACACTTTCAGCGGCAGGACGTTTGAGGGCCCGGTTGACGTCTCCTGGCCTGTGCTGTTTGACGGCTGCACATTCCGTACTGACGGTGTGGTGCTGAAGCACTCCTACGGCGCTGTGTTCCGTAACTGCAGGTTCGAGTGTAAGGGCGGGCAGTTGTGCATCGCGGAGAGCGGTGACGGCATTATCCTGGCTGACTGCGAGGTAAACGGCTGCGACGCCCTGAGCATATGCAGGGAGTACAGTCCGGCATCCAGAAATTACATTACAGGTGTAAGAGTAAACGGCGAGGAGTGCTCGGTACTGGATGAGCAGGAGACTATAATTGACATTGACGGCCTGGAGATGGCAGAGAGCGTACGCGGTGAGACAGACGGACCGTTGTTCATGATAATGAGTGCCGATAAGAACGTACTCAGGAAGGGTGAGATTGCATACCTGCATCTGCGGGGCCTTAAGGAGGGTATGTTCGTGGGCTGGCAGTCATCGGATGCAGGTCTGAAACTGACCGTCGATGCAGACGGACTGGGCTGCAGAGTTTATGCGCCCGGTATAAAAGGGAACGGTAAAGCGGTCATATCGGCCTATACAGAGTATGGGCTGGAGGCGGCTGTAGAGATAGAACTTAATGAATAGGTTGGGATATTGGCTGATGAGTGCACTGCTCTGTCTGCCGTTTTGCGGACGGGCCGATGTACAGGATTCGGGTCTGACGGCGTTTGACCTGAACGAGAAGGCCATATCATACCTGTGGAACAATCTGGACTCGGCCGAGCAGTATGCCCGTTTTGCACTTGACGTGACGCGCCGTCACAGCGACGAGCACGCCAAGGCTGTCAACACTCTGGCGCGCATTGCTTTCATGCGCATGGATTACACTCAGGCCTGGGACCTGTACAGTCAGGTGCCGTCCATAACCAGCAACACGCTGGAGATAGTGGGATCCCAGATAGGTCTGATGCGGATATGTCAGCGCACATCGGACAATGTCTCTTTCTATCAGTACCGCAATGAGATCCTGATTAACCTGCGTGCCCTGCATGAGGAGCAGGAGGCGCTTAACAGTGCCCAACTGGACCGTCTGCTCTCACTGGAGCGCTCGTTCCGCATGGAATCGGCCCGTTACTGGTTTGAGTTGGAGCAGTTGGGACAGGCCGGCCGTGAGATGGCTTACGTGGTGCCTGATAACCGCCTGCGTGACGATCACGACCGATACCTGATGTACACTTACATGCACGGTCTGGGCATAGGAATAGAGGAGACCGATATCGCATCATACAGGCTGCGCAGTCTGGACAACTGCCTGCGCAGTGCAACCCGTTACAATAATGTAAGGATGCAGGCGCTGAGCATAAGCGCCATCTGCTCGCTGCTGCTGGAGTACGGCACAGAGAATGTGCTGTCAGGGGTAAGCAGTGATATGCTCTCCAGGTTGAACGCATCGGACGTAAGCCCTGAACTGCTGCCTACACAGTTGGCACTCAAGGCTTTGCAGTTGTCGGCATCGTACGGCGGACAGTATGAGATAATAGAGTGCGAGCGTCTGCTGGCGTCGTGTTACATTGAGCGCGGGCTTTATGAGGAGGCACTGGGTGTGTTGGGTACGGCACTTGATATGCTGAATGCCAACTTCCGTGTTAACAGCGCCGGCCGTACGGAGCAGGAGCGGTTGGAGAATTACCGCAGTGACGGCCGCATAATTGAGGAGGAGTGGATGGATGCAATGCCTCACGGCGTGGTGCCTGAGTGCATGGCTTCGCTGCGTGAGCAGATGAGTCTGGCATATTCGGGACTCAATGACAAGGAGGCATCGGACTATAACCGTACGGTATATCTGGAGATTCAGAAGAACATACGTCTGGACCGCCGTTATGAGGCGCGTACCATACTGCTCAAGCAATCCAACCTGCGCCTTAAGGGTATGCTCTACGCTATGGCTGTGGCAATAGTGCTGCTGGTGGTATTCATTCTGCTGTTCCATAAGCGGATCAATGCCGCAAACCGCAAGTATGTGGAGATGATTCGCAAGACGGTTGATCTGTGCGAGCGCATCCTTAAACCGGCTCCCGAGGGTCAGGATACTACAGAGTGGCTCAACAGCATAGAAATCCCGGATATCAAAGGTGTAGATCTGGCTCCGTACCTGAAGGCTGCACTGCGTAATGCCGATGAACTGGTGGGTCAGGCCGACCGTCTCAAGCAGGCGGAGAAGCAACACTACCTGTACCGCCTGCATGCCGAGACAAACAAACGCGAGAATCTGGTGCGCAAGACCTGCTGCCAGGTGGTGGCCGAGTGCCTGCCATACATAGACCGTATGCGTTCCGAGATTAAGCATCTCTCTGAGTTGAAAGCCGGCACACCGCAGTACGCGCAGAGCATGCAGTACGTGCGTGAACTTGCCGAGCGCATAAACCAGTATAATGACCTGCTGTCCCAGTGGATACGTATCCGTCAGGGCGTTGTGACACTGAATGTGGAGAGTTTCCCGGTACAGGGACTGTTCGATATAGTAAGCAAGGGCAGCCGCAGTTTCAGCCAGAAGGGTGTTGAACTGGATGTGGTGGGCAGCGACGCTGTGGTTCGCGCCGATCGCGTACTCACCCTGTTCATGATAAATACGCTGGCCGATAACGCCCGTAAGTTCACACCTGCCGGCGGTAAGGTTACCGTCGAGGCTACGCAGGGTGATGACTACGTTGAGATATCGGTTTCCGATACAGGCGTGGGCCTGAGTGAGGCCGATGTCAGCCAGATCCGTGACTCAAAGGTGTTTGACCCCGACAAGATAGGACAGGGCGAGCGTCAGGGCAAGGGCAGTGGATTCGGCCTTATGAACTGCAAGGGTATCATTGAGAAATACCGTAAGGCCGATGACCTGTTCAAGGTGTGCAGTTTCAATGTGGAGAGCACGCCGGGCAAGGGCAGCCGCTTCTCGTTCCGCCTGCCCAAGGGTATAAAGCGTGCGCTGATGCTGCTTGTGCTGCTGTGTTCGGGCTTATCGGCCCATTCACAGGAGGTTCAGGACAGCCTGCTTATAAAGGCTTATGATTATGCCAACCAGACATATCTGTGCAACACTCAGGGTCGTTTTGAGGAGGCGCTGCTGTATGCCGACTCGGCGTTTGATGCCCTGAACCGCGACTATCTGATGCACGGCGGTCGTGAGGATATGCTGCTGTCGGTGATTGACGTGCTGGTTCCGGCCGAGACTTACTGGCTGGAGGACGGATTCGCCACTGATTACGAGACCGTCCTGTGGCTGCGCAACGAGATTGCGGTATCGGCCCTGGCCCTGCGTGACTGGGATGTTTACCGGTATAATGACGATGCCTACCTTAAACTGTTCAAGCTGTACTATGGCGAGTGGAAGATTGAGGAGGACTGCCGTGAACTGCAGCGTACCAACAGCAACCTGTCCATATCGGTCATAATATTCGTGCTCATATTCATAACTGTGGTGCTTGTGCGTTATGTGGTTCATTCGCGCCACTGGCTCAAGTTCCGCAGCGATCTGCAGCAGGCTATCCGTGTGGTTGACAGCATATCCAGAATAACTGCAGTAACAGATCTTGACAACTTTGATGCCCAGAATGTGGTGACGCGCCTGACCGACGGCATATTCGTAGAACTGGATCATCTGGTCGATCTGCGCTCGCTCATGATATCACTCAATGATGAGGGTCGCATCATAACCGCTGTACACAATGACGGTGTGGCCGATGAGCGTCTGACAGACCGTGTGAACGCCTGCATGAATGACGGAAAGGAGCAGAATTCGGCCGACGGACTGTGCCGCGCGCTGCCTCTGGTGGTTACGCTTGACAACGGCGAGCATCAGATAGGCGCCGTAGGATTCCGCCTGGAACATGAGGCCGATGAGACCTGGCAGATTGTGAAGGGTATGATTACCGGTTATCTGGCAACCGCCCTGTACAGTTGCGTGATACGCTTTGAGTCCGGATTCCGAGACATTGAGCAGATTGAGGAGGAGTCGGAGCGCATACGTTATGAGGAGAACCGCTTGCACGTAAGCAACCTGATACTTGACAACTGCCTTTCTACACTCAAACACGAGACAGTCTGGTATCCCAACAGGATAGTCCAACTGGTGGAGAGCGGACAAGTGGCCGATATGCAGGAACTTGTGGACTATTACCGCGAGATATTCGGCATCCTGAGCCAGTATGCGCTGTCTCAGACTACGGGACAGTTGCTGCATCGTGAGGTATTTGCCGTAAACGAGGTTCTGGATCAGGTCAATAAGACAGTGACCAAAATTCAGGGTAGGAACGGATACGATGGCAGTATCAGCGTGGAGGCATCGGCCCTGAAGGTCAGCGCTGACCGTGTGATGCTGGTTTATCTGCTGGAGAGCCTGATGTGCCGAGGAATGGAGGAGGGCGGTGATATGAAGGTCAATGTTGTGGCCGACGGCGGTTTTGCGCGCTTTGAA
>JAFXMB010000157.1 GCA_017530735.1 Bacteroidaceae bacterium
ACTTGCTGGTTACGCTTACACTTTTGATGGGTATCCACTTTGAACTTCCCATTCTGGCCTGGTTCCTGGGTAAAATGGGCATAATATACGCCGCCTTCATGAAGAAGTACCGCCGTCACGCCATTGTGGTGATCCTTATCATCGCCGCCATCATAACCCCCACAACCGATGTCTTCACACTAACCATTGTGACATTACCAATTTACCTCCTATACGAGCTAAGTATCCAAATCGTGAAGAGGTGACATTGGGGACGGTTCTTTTTGGCACCGTTTTGCTAAATAAAAAACAGCGGCTTAATTGTAAGTCGCTGTTCTTTTTTTATAGCCTTAAAAAACGGTGCCAAAAAGAACCGTCCCCAATGTCACCTCTCTATCCAGCCGATAACCTCACCCTTGGTTACGAGTGAGCCGTGCTCCTTTTCAACTGCTGCAAGATGGCAGTCGTAAGGTGCGGTGGCGTTGTCGATGAATGAGTTGCCGTTAGCCTGAATGCCGACCATCCAGTCACCCTTCTTGTACTGTTTGCCGAAGGGAGGATTGGTTGACTGATCCATGTAGTCCAGATCCCAGATTACGCGGCCGCTGACAGCTGCCTGGATAGGCTCTGCATCGGGATGCAGGATGGCACGCTTGTCGGCTGCGGTGAAGTGCTTGACGGGTGCACCTGCGGTGCCAGCCTGAGCCTTCTCCATGCGCTCCATAAGATCCTTGTTGAACTGATCTTTGGCCTGGCCGCTCTTGTACTCGCGGTACTGTTTCTCGTGCATTGCGAACTCAAAGAGCTCCTCATCATCCTGACCGCGGTCCCAGCCGTTCTCCTTCATCTCCTTCTCAAAGCGCGGGAGCTCGTTGGGGTAGAGTACCTGAGGATCATCGGTATAGAATTCGAATCCTTTCTCCTTGGCAATCTCCACGATCTCGGGAGCCAGCTCGCCGGGCAGCTTACCAGACTTGCCAAGAACCATACCCCACATGGCAGGATCCATGCGGGTAAAGGGCTTCTCGTCCATGGACTTGCTGTACAGGTTCATCAGAGCGGCGTTCTTTACGTACTGGCTGAACGGTGTAACCAGACAGGGAGTACCAAGCATAGGCCATATGCGCTGTACCTCGTCAAAGAGCTCAACCAGAAGCTCATCCTCACTGAGCTCCTTCTCGCCCTTTTTCTTGAGGTTGGCGTTGATGGCGGCGTGCATACCCTTGAGGTCGGCCATGAGTGATCCCATCATACCGCCGGGCAGGCCGCAACCTACCAGCAGTGAACTCATCAGTGAGTTCTTGGGGTCGATCCAGTAACCCAGGAAATCATCCATGAAGCTCTGAGTAAGGCTGCGGGCCTCCATGTAAGCCTTCATGTTGATATCCTTAACCAGGAATCCGGCATCCTTGAGCATAGCCTGAATGGTTATTACATCAGGGTGAACCTTACCCCATGACAGGGGTTCCATGGCTACGTCCAGAACGTCACCGCCTGCCTTGGCAACCTCAAGCATTGAGGCTACTGCAAATCCGGGGCCGTTATGGCCGTGGTACTGTATGATGATATCGGGATGTTTCTCCTTGATGGCGCGAACGATGGTGCCCAGCATTGCAGGACGGCCTATGCCAGCCATATCCTTAAGGCAGATCTCCTGCGCGCCGCCCTCGATGAGCTGCTCGGCCAGGTTGATGTAATACTCGGCGTTGTGTACCTTTGAATAGGTGATACACATGGTAGCCTGAGCGGTCATGCCTGCCTCCTTGGCCCATTTGATTGAGGGGATTATGTTACGCGGATCGTTAAGTCCGCAGAATATACGTGTGATGTCAACACCCTGAGCGTGCTTTACCTTATACATGAGCTGACGTACATCGGCCGGAACAGGGTTCATGCGCAATGCGTTCAGACCACGGTCAAGCATGTGGGTCTTGATGCCTACCTCGTTGAAAGGCTTGGTGAATGTACGAACTGCCTGGTTGGGGTTCTCTCCGTACAGGAGGTTGACCTGCTCCATGGCACCGCCGTTGGTCTCAACGCGGTCAAAGCAGCCCATATCGATAATAACCGGAGCAATTTTGGCCAGCTGGTCCTTACGTGGTACATACTTGCCTGATGACTGCCACATGTCACGGTAAACAAGACTGAATTGGATCTCTTTTTTCATAGTTCTATGTGTTTTTTGTTATTTACATCGGATTAATGGAACGGGCTATCTTGGCGCAGAGTCCGGGGAAGAACCTCTTGATATAGACCATCAGGAGTTCTTTTCGGCCCACAAGGACCTCACGCTTTTTACGGTACACGGCCTTGACGATCTTGCGGGCGGCCTGCTCGGGGGTGCAACCTCCGGCCTGACCGGCATCCATCTTGGCGTGCTGTTTTCCGTCTTTTTCAAGTGCGTAGAACGATATGCGGGTCTGGACACGTCCGGGGCATACTATGGTTACGCGGATGTTATCCTTGTAATACTCGGCCTGAACGGTCTCAAAGAATCCGTACAGGGCGTGCTTGGATGAACTGTAGGCGCAACGCAGCGGGAATCCGAAACGTCCGTTGATGCTGGTGGTGACCATCAGCTGGCCGCCGCCGTTCTCTATCATCTTGGGCAGTATCACCTTGGTCATGATAACGGGTGCGAACCAGTTTATGTCCATGACCTTGTTGATGACACGCATCTCGGTCTCACAGGTGGTTCCGCGCTGGCTTATGCCGGCGTTGTTGTAGAACACGTCTATGTGTCCGAATACCTGCCATGCCTGCTCGGCCAACTCTGCAACCTCATCTTTCTTAGACAGATCGAAGGGCAGGGGCTTGGCATCGGGAGCACCCAACTCAATGCAGTGTGCGGCCACCTTTTCCAGAAGATCGGCCTCAAGTGCAGTGAGAATGAGCCGTGCGCCCTCGCGTGCAAACTCATATGCGGTTGCCTCACCTATGCCCGATGACGAACCGGTTATCCAGACTACCTTATCCTTGAACTTGTTCATTTGCAGTTGTCTATAGCTTCTTTAAACCAGAGAGCTCGATTGCAGCCCTCGCCGGTGTTGAGCAGAACCAGATCACCGCTCTTGAGCTTGTTCTCCTCAAGTGCCTTGAAGAATCCGGCTATACATACTACCGATGCAGGTCCCATATAAACGCCTGTTGCGTCCTTGACCATACGGCCGAAACGCTCCAGACCCTCTTCCTTGACGCGCAGGAAACAACCTCCGCTGTTCTTTACTATGGGGCCGACAAGCGGGTACATTCCGGGAGTGCCGGCGGTAAGGATGGATATACGGGTCTGCGGAACAACAGTGGGGAAGTGCTTGTTCCAGCCCTGCGGGAATCCGTTCTCGGTTGCCCACTCCCAAGCCTGGACCATGGGGTCACAGGTGTCCTGCTGAACCAGCAGCATGCGCGGCATCTTATATTCTGGATAAGCATCGGCTATCTCACGCATTCCTTTCTCGAATGCAATGGGGCTGGTGCCTCCGGCTACTGCCTGCATATAGACATCGGGGATTCGGCCCAACTGGCGCATGCACTCAAAGACAAGTGTCTTCTTGGCCTCTACGCGGATGGGGTCTATGTTTCCGGCCGATATCATTACGTTCTGGTTCTTATGGAAATCGGCAGCCTCGGCCTTGGCCTGACCGTATCCGCCCTCAGATACCTGGAGGTTCTGACCGGTGGCGCGGATGGCCTGCTGGGTCTCGGGGTACATATCGTGCGGAGCGAATATGTCAAACTTGACGCCTGCCTTGGCCAGATAGGTGGCATAGGCGGTGGCGGCATTACCTGTCGATGCCAGGCAATACTCCTTTACTCCGTGTTTCTTGAACAGTGTGGCTGCCAGTGATGCGGCTATATCCTTGAATGTGCCGCTGCCTCCGTTAAGGTCATTACGGGCAACTACTACCTTGCAGTCTATTCCGTATTTGTCCTTGGCGTATCGGCTCAGGAACTCCCACTCCTCAATGGGAACTGCACCCTCACCGCAGGTTACCTGCTCATCGGCCCTTTCTATGGGGAGGAAGGGCAGGTAGTGGTAGAGGTTGCTTACCTCCTGGCCGGGCTTGCAGAGTTCATCCAGCTGACGGTAATCGGCATCATAAACCACTTCTGCGTGGTTGCTTCCGCACTCACACAGCTGGTCCTGGCTGAACCAGGCGGCAAAGTCACCTATTACCTTGCCGCACTTCTTGCAGACAAGCTGATATCCCATTATCTCTTTATCTGAGCACGCTTGAATACGTTCATATCCTGGATTGCGCCCTCGTAGAAGCCGGCGTCAAGTTTCTTCTTGACATCCTTGAAGACCTCGATGGTACGCTTAACATGATCCAGAGTGTGTGATGCAGTAGGTATGATACGCAGCATCAGCTGGCCCTTCGGGATAACGGGATATGTAACGATTGAGCAGAAGATTCCGTAGTTCTCACGCAGGTCAACAACAACGTTGGTGCCCTCGTTGATACCACCCTCAAAGAATACGGGTGTTACAGGTGACTCGGTTACGCCGATGTTGAAGCCCTCGGCCTTGAGTCCGCCCTGCAGAGCGTTTACTACCTCCCACAGATGCTCGCGGTACTCGGGGTGAGCCTTGATCAGGTCAAGACGCTTCTGGTTACCGATAACCAGCGGCAGCGGCAGTGACTTGGCGTAGATCTGTGAACGCATGTTGCACTTGAGGTGATCTATGATCTCGGGCTCTGAACTTACTACACCGCCGATTGATGCCATACTCTTGGCAAAGGCGTCAAAGATTACATCGATCTCATCGATTACGCCGTAATGCTCGGCGGTACCGCGACCGTGTGCACCCATTGTACCGAAACCGTGTGCATCGTCAATAAGTATGCGGAACGGATATTTCTTCTTGAACTCTACGATATCGGCAAGATGACCCAG
>JAFXMB010000158.1 GCA_017530735.1 Bacteroidaceae bacterium
CATTGTGCGGAATTTGTAGATCATGAAGGGCTTGCCCTTGTAACCCACTCTCTCCTGCTTGAAGAATACGGGACCCTTGTCGTAGAACAGGATTGCGGAGAACACCAATATCAGCGGTGAAAAGAGTATCAGGCCAATAATTGAGAAAACGATATCAAAGATCCTTTTCAGTCCAAGCTGAAATGATCCCATTGCATCCGCATGCTCCATACGGTACATGCTGCCGTATCCTTGAAGTTTATAGTTCAACATTATAATTTTCTGGTTTATAATATAACGCGCACAAAAAGCAATAATTGTGTAGCGGCGCCGAAAAATGTCAATATTCCATTCATAAGCATTCAGAATGATGACTACTTTTGCACTCACAAGCTCTTTGTGTGCATTTTTCAATTGTTGGGAAAAGCCGCGCAAAGATAATTAATTAAACTGATATACTTAATATTCACATATGAAAGCATACGTATTTCCCGGACAGGGTGCCCAGTTCTCGGGCATGGGTAAAGACCTGTATGACCAGTTTGACTGGGCAAAAGAGTTGTTTGCAGAGGCCGATTCAATCCTCGGATTCAAGATTTCAGACATCATGTTCAACGGCTCGGATGAAGATCTGCGCCGCACAGATATAACACAGCCCGCAGTGTTCATCCATTCAGTTGCTGTAGCCAAGTCACACGGCGCTGATTTCAAGCCTGATATGGTTGCAGGACACTCCCTGGGAGAGTTCTCGGCACTTGTAGCCTGCGGCGCACTCTCATTCGAGAGCGGTCTGAAACTGGTTTCACAGCGTGCCAGGGCCATGCAGAAATGCTGCGAGAAGGTACCCGGCACAATGGCTGCCATCATAGGTCTGGCCGATGACAAAATTGAGGCCATCTGCGCTGACCTGAACGCCAAGGGCATGGTGGTTGTTCCCGCCAATTACAACAGCCCCGGTCAGGTGGTTATCTCAGGTTCAAAAGAGGCCATCGCCGCTGCATGCCCCCTCATGACCGAGGCCGGCGCAAAGCGTGCCCTGCCCCTGGTTGTAGGCGGTGCTTTCCACTCACCCCTTATGACTCCAGCCAAGGATGAACTTGCACAGGCCATCAGCAACACACAGTTCAACAATCCGGTATGCCCCATTTACCAGAACGTTGACGCCAAGCCTCACACCAATCCAGAGGAGATAAAGGCCAACCTTGTAACCCAACTCAACTCACCCGTACGTTGGACTCAGAGCGTCCTGAACATGATTGCCGACGGCGCTGAGGAGTTTACAGAGTGCGGTCCCGGCGCAGTCCTGACCGGACTCATCAAGAGAATCAGAGGCTAAGACCTATGGAAAAGGCTGTCATCTACCAGATATTCACACGCGTCGGCTGCAACAGCGGAGGCAGGAATGTGCCTGGAGGAGACATCCACACCAACGGTTCCGGCAAGCTGGAAAGTTATACTCCCACCGTCCTTGAGAACATCAGGGCGATGGGAGTTACTCATATATGGTTCACCGGTCTGATAGCCCACGCCTCATGCACAAGCTATAGCAAATACGGCATCCCTGAGTCACATCCGGGAACCGTAAAGGGTCGCGCCGGTTCACCCTACGCAATCCGTGACTATTACGACATAGATCCCGACCTGGCACTGTCTGTTCCCGACCGCATGGCCGAGTTCCAGGCACTGGTAGACCGTGTCCACGCAGCCGGTATGAAATTCATCATGGATTTTGTACCCAACCACGTGGCCCGCCAATACCGCTCAATTGCCAAACCCGAAGGAATTAAGGACCTTGGAGAGGCCGATGACAAGACGCTTGCGTTCAGCCCGCAGAACAACTTCTACTACCTGCCCGGACAGGCCCTCTCAGGTGAGCCGGACTGGGGTGATTACAAGGAGTTTCCGGCCCGCGCCACAGGCAATGACAAATTCAGCGCAACTCCCACATATTCAGACTGGTATGAAACCGTAAAACTGAACTACGGAGTTGATTACATGGCCGGCGGACAGCGCTGTTTCGATCCCGTTCCCGACACCTGGAAGAAGATGCTTGACATACTTTTGTTCTGGGCATCAAAAGGTGTTGACGCGTTCCGTTGCGACATGGCCGAGATGGTTCCGGTTCAGTTCTGGGACTGGGCCGTATCAAGAGTCAAAAAAGCTCACAAAAAGATACGTTTCATCGCTGAAATCTATAACCCCGGATCCTATTGGGATTACATAAACATAGGCCACTTTGACTATATATATGACAAGGTGGGTCTTTACGACACGTTGCGTGCTGTTGTACAGGGTCGTGAATCGGCCACTGCAATAACCCGCTGCTGGCAGCAGAACGGCGGCAACGGTCCCAGTATGCTTCACTTCATGGAGAACCATGACGAGCAGCGCATAGCGTCCCGATTCTTCGGTGGAACGGCACAAAAGGGACGACCTGCCATGATTGTATCGGCTCTTATGGACACCTGTCCTGTCATGGTATATTCAGGTCAGGAGGTTGGAGAACCGGGCATGGACCAGGAGGGATTCAGCGGACTTGACGGACGCACCACAATCTTTGATTACTGGGCTCCAGACACCCTGACCCGCCTCTATAACAACGGAAAATGGGACGATGCACGACTTACAAACGATGAGCGTGAACTCAGGGCCTTCTACTCCACTCTGCTGCGTATCTGCAATCATGAGCATGCCGTACGTGACGGCAGGTTCTTTGACCTTATGTACGTGAATCCGCTCTCCGAGTCATTCAATCCCCACAAGCAGTACGCATTTCTGCGTGCCGACGGCAAGGATGCCATCCTGGTGGTGACCAACTTCAGCGACCAGCCGCTCAACACCACAGTCAATATTCCGCAGCACGCGTTTGACTACATGGAGCTCAGGGAAAAAGACGGCGCTACAGTCAAGGAACTCCTGTCCGGCCAGACTTTCAAGGCCAACATCCATCCCGACTCCCCCATCCGCGTCACCATCCCCGCCCAATCCGGCATAATCCTGAAATGGCATAAATAAAAAATCCCGAGCGGCCTGCTCGGGATTTTTCTTTACTTAAAACTGTCCCAACTCTTGATTGGAATATCGTTGATATCTACGGTGCAGAAGGCATTGATGAACGAACTTGCCAAGCGAGCATTGGTTATCAGCGGGATGTTCAGGTCAATGGCGGCACGACGGATCTTGTATCCGTTTGTGAGCTCATGCTGGGTGAGATTCTTGGGAATGTTCACCACCATGTCAATCTGCTTGTTGTGCAGCATGTCAAGAGCCTGAGGCTGCTGTCCCTCCTCACTGGGCCAGTAAACGCGAGTGTTCTTTATGCCGTTATCCTCAAGGTACTTTGATGTACCGCCGGTAGCGTACAGGTTGAATCCGTTTGAAACCAGCATCTTGGCAGCATCCAGCATGGCGGCTTTCTGCTTTGCTGTACCGGTTGAGAGCAGAATGTTCTTCTTGGGGATGCGGTAGCCAACTGAGAGCATTGACTCCAGGATGGCGTAGCGCTGGTCATCACCAAGGCAGCCTACCTCACCGGTCGATGCCATATCGACGCCCAGTACAGGATCGGCCTTCTGCAGACGGTTGAATGAGAACTGTGAAGCCTTGATACCAACGTAGTCAATATCGAACAGGCTCTTCTCAGGTGCCTCTACAGGTATGCCGAGCATGATCTTTGTTGCTATCTCAATCAGGTTGATCTTGAGCACCTTGCTTACGAACGGGAATGAACGTGAAGCACGCAGGTTACACTCAATTACCTTGATATCGTTCTCACGGGCCAGATACTGGATATTGAAAGGACCGTTTATATGAAGTTCCTTGGCAATCTGACGGCTGATGCGCTTGATACGCTTAACAGTCTCGACATAGAGCTTCTGGGGCGGGAACTGGATGGTAGCGTCACCTGAGTGTACGCCGGCAAACTCAATGTGCTCACTGATGGCGTAAGCAATGATTTCACCATCCTTGGCAACGGCATCCATCTCAACCTCCTTGGCGTTCTCGATAAAGCGGCTTACTACTACAGGATGCTCCTTTGATACCTCGGCAGCCAGCTGCAGGAATCTCTCCAGCTCCTCCTGGTTGCTGCAAACGTTCATGGCAGCACCTGAGAGCACATATGAGGGACGTACCAGTACAGGGAATCCAACCTTATCGATAAACTTGCCTATCTCCTTCATGGATGTAAGCTCGCTCCACTCAGGCTGGTCAACGCCGATGCGGTCAAGCATGGCTGAGAATTTCTCACGGTCCTCGGCGTTATCAATGTCCTTGGCGCTTGTACCCAGGATAGGCACGTTCATGGCGTCAAGTTTCATAGCCAGGTTGTTGGGGATCTGTCCGCCGGTTGATACAATCACACCGTAGGGATTCTCCAACTCAATTATATCCATAACGCGCTCAAATGTGAGCTCGTCAAAGAACAGACGGTCTGTAACGTCGTAGTCGGTACTTACTGTCTCAGGGTTGCAGTTGATAACGATGTTGCGGTAACCCTCCTTGCGGACGGTGTTCAGAGCCTGAACGCCGCACCAGTCAAACTCAACCGATGAACCGATACGGTATGCACCCGAGCCGATAACGATGATTGACTTCTTGTCATCAAAGAAAGGTATGTCATGTGCGCATCCGTTATAAGTCATGTACAGGTAGTTCTCCTTGGCCTGATACTCACCGCCCATGGTATCTATCTGCTTTACGTAAGGTACGATACCCAGGCTCTTACGCTTGTTACGAACAGAGAGAAGACCGGCCTGTGAGCCCTGTTTCTTCTCCTCACCTATGGCACGTGCAATCTGGAAGTCCGAGAATCCTATCTTCTTGGCCTTGCGCAACAAATCTTCACTCAGAGCCTCAATGCCCTTAACCTTGTGCAACTGCTTTGAAACATCATGAATACCCTTCAGACGGTTCAGGAACCACTTGTCAATCTTGGTAAGTTCATAGATGCGGTCAATGGTGTAACCCTCGCTGAATGCCTGGCTGATAGCGAACAGACGCTTATCGGTAGGCTCCTTGAGCGCCTTGTCCAGGTCATCGAACTTGATGCTTTTGTTCTCTACGAATCCGTGCATGCCCTGGCCAATCATACGGATACCCTTCTGGATAACCTCCTCAAAGCTGCGGCCTATTGACATTACCTCACCTACAGACTTCATTGATGAGCCTATCTCACGGTCCACGCCGTGGAACTTGCTCAAATCCCAACGCGGAATCTTGCATACAACATAGTCAACTGACGGCTCAAAGAAATCGGTAGTATCCTTGGTGATAGAGTTCTTAAGTTCATAAAGGTTGTAACCCAGACCTATCTTACAGGCCACGAATGCCAGAGGATAACCCGTTGCCTTTGATGCCAGGGCCGATGAGCGGCTCAAGCGGGCGTTAACCTCGATAACGCGGTAATCCTCACTCTGCGGGTCAAATGCAAACTGAATGTTGCACTCACCTACTATACCCACGTGACGGGCTATACGGATAGTGAGTTCCTCCAGTTTCTGCACCTCATGGTGAGTAAGTGTCTGTGTAGGAGCAACCACGATACTCTCGCCGGTATGTATGCCCAGCGGGTCAAAGTTCTCCATTGAGCAGACTATGATTGAGTTGCCGCTGTTATCGTTCACGCACTCAAACTCTATCTCCTTCCAGCCCTTGAGACTCTTCTCAACCAGAATCTGGGGTGAGAATGAGAATGACTTCTCGGCCAGTTTGTTGAGTTCCTCCTCATTGTCGCAGAAACCCGAGCCCAGACCGCCCAGAGCGTAAGCCGAGCGGATGATAACCGGATATCCCAGTTCACGTGCAGCTGCGCGTGCATCGTCCATAGTCTCTACGGCATGGCTCTTTATGGTCTGTACGCCTATCTCATCCAGACGCTTTACAAACAGGTCACGGTCCTCGGTGTCCATGATAGCCTTAACCTGAGTACCCAGCACCTTAATCTTATACTTGGCCAGAACGCCGTTCTGCTCAAGAGCCACACCGCAGTTCAGAGCGGTCTGACCGCCGAATGCAAGCAGAATTGCATCGGGACGCTCCTTTGCAATAACCTTCTCTACAAAGAACGGAGTTACAGGATAGAAATAAACTCTGTCAGCAACACCCTCGCTGGTCTGTACAGTTGCAATATTGGGGTTGATGAGGATGGTCTCTATGCCCTCCTCCTTAAGTGCCTTGAGGGCCTGTGAACCTGAGTAATCGAATTCGCCGGCCTCACCTATCTTGAGTGCGCCTGATCCCAGGAGCAGCACTTTCTTGTATTTCTTCAATGCCATAATATCAGGGTGTTAGAGTTTTGAAACAAAATCATCATAAATAAACATAGCATCAGTGTTTACCTGATCACTCTCTGAGTGGAACATAACGCCAACCCATGGCTTGCGTGTGTTGTAGATACCCTCAACAGAACCGTCGTTCAGGTTCTTGAGGTAAACCTTCCACTGACCTACAACTGAATCCTCACGGATTGCGTAGTTGTGGTTCTGTGTGGTAATATAGCAGCGGTCGGTGCCCACCAGCTGTACCGGCTGGTTCTGGGTGTGGTGACCGAACTTGAGCTTGTATGTATCCATACCGCCGGCAAGACCCATCAGCAGGCATCCCATGCCGATACCCAGTATCGGGGTATCATTTTTAGCCATGAACTTCTGCAGGGCTGTAACCACCTCACTGCAGTAGCTGGGGTTACCCGGGCCGTCCGATATCACCAGACCGTCCATCTTGATCTTTGAGTAGTTATAGTTCCAGGGAACGCGAACCACCTTGAGGTCCTCATTGATGAGGCAGCGTACCACGCCGGCCTTGACACCGCAGTCCACCAGAACCACAGTCTTGGAACCACCCTCATTGTATGTAACAGGCTCCTTGACCGATACCTCCGGGAGCAGATTTGTATATGCATACTCCTCAGGTTTCTGCTTGCCGTCAAACAGTATCTTGGCGGTCATGCTGCCGTGGTTACGGATGTGCTTGGTCAGCTCACGGGTATCAACGCCTTCAATGCCAACCACCTTCTCACGCTTCATCCATGAGTCAAGTGACTCCTTGGCGTTCCAGTGGCTGTAGAAATCGCTCTTGTCACTTACAATCAAGGCGCGTGCCTGTGCGTGCTCGCTCTCCGCATTGGTGGGAAGCCCGTTCTCATCGGCACTCATGGGCTGGATGCCGTAGTTTCCTATCACCGGATAGGTCATAACAATGAGCTGTCCGCGCGATGCGGGCTCAGTCAGGATCTCAGGATAACCGGCCATTGCGGTATTGAATACAAGCTCGCCGCTTACGGGCTGATTGTATCCGAATGACTCACCCTTGAATGAGGTGCCGTCGGCCAAAACTAGTGATACTGTCATTTTCTGTAATATTGATCAAATTACTTTACTCCTCCTTTAAAAAAGAAAAAAGGGAAAATGTCTTAAACAATTCCCCCTTTATGAAATGAAATGACTGAAAACACTATCACCACCCGTGGGTTTATGCTTTGGTGAACAGTCAATATTTCCTCTCTTTCTTAACATGCCGCAAAGGTACTGCTTTTCCCTTAAACCCGCACATCAGAATGAATAAGTTTTCAACAATTGCTCTATTAAATAATGTTATACCGGATAAATATACGGTTTGATAAAAACAGGTTAGTATAAAAATGGTATCTGATTGGGTTCTATCTGAATGAAAAATCTACGGGTCACACACCATTTTTCTAAGTTTATTTGTTTACCAGAAAAAAAGTAGATATTTTTGTTGCAGAAAAGTCCTACTCGGAAGCGAAGGCCTTAGTTCCACTAAGGCGGATAATGTAGCTTAAGCGGGGCTTTTTTCTTTTTTCCCCACTACTTATTTCTAAATTCTTTTGTTGTGAATTTCCAATGTCTGTATGGCATTGCCCAATAATCATTTGGAATATTTATGGGAGTAGTTTTGCTTATATCAAATATTTCAACTCCATTTGACTCTTGAATTCTTTTCAAGATGTGAAAGAACAATTGCTCTTTAGCTATTGTTCTGTTACCTCTTGAAGTCTTACCATCAGGCACAATCATGTTCTTCTTGTTAAGCATAAATGAGATAGATCCAAGAACTATATCCATACATTGCTGAATGGAATGTTTACTGGAGTTTATTTCAACTACATCATCTATCCTAATTTTAATTTTTGCTTTTCGAAATCGAGAATTTTGCTGCAATGATAATATATGAGATTTGAATGCATCGCGTTGATCTATGGGATATGGTATCTCATCAAAATATAGACGTAAGAATATCGGTTTATCTTGTGGAGCATCGTGATATGTCAAGCCAAAAGCATGCTTTACAAACTGATAATACAATAGAGAATACCTGTTATGAATCTGTTCTGGATTTAGATTAGACGGCACCTGAGATGTTTCACGGAACATAATACGAACTTTCAACTTGTTCTCTCTAATATATGTAAAGAACAGGTCTATCATTTGCTGGTATTTTTCCAGATAGTTTCCAGTAACCTTAACCCACTTAATTTCACCATGTAAGTTGAGTTCAAGTTTCTTAGCATTCAAGGCATCTTTTATATCATCATAATCTGTATTACGAACAAGGACTCCACCAAAGAAATCAGTATAAAAAATGCCATTGCTTACAGATTCGTCACAGTATATTATGTATTCCATTTAAATGATAATTAAAACTGGTATTACAATTATGGTATTATTATCTCAATGCCAATGCATCTTCTATGTCGCACGCGAAGATAAAGAGATTATCGTTATCTACGATATTATTTCGTCATTTTTGATGTCTTCTATCATTAATATGGCATAGTGCTGCTTTTTATACTGATACTATCCTATATACCCTTCCTGATCATAAGCACGATGGTATTTATTTATAAGGTCTATTAAGAACTGTATTTCATTGATTTCACAACAAAGATCTTGATACTTCCCATATTGCTCGTTATAACGAGTTTTTGACCCAATTACCAATCGCTGCTCAACATCTGAAGGAATCAAATACGTCGATTTATTACCAAGATATTTATGGAACTCTGTCAGAAAAATATGAATACCGGCCAAGTCAAAATCGCCAAAATGGACATATCGATTAGGAATCACTTGAAGCCATGAGCGTAGGTCTGTTGATTGAGGATAGCGAGATACAAAAAGGAATCTATATTTTCCTATTTCTGACTCAAACAACTTTCGTTGTTGACGGATCATTCGGAAATTCTCCATGTTCTCTATACCAACCACGATGACATCATCAGGAATAATAAACGATTTCCAGTCTGTAATAAAACAAAAACTACCCTCTTTAGGATGAACTACCAGTTCACCTCCATTCAACTGACATACTATAGACTCATATGTATTCACTGGGAAACCAGGACAAGAGCGAACCTTGATTAGTTTTGAATTACCTGTTTTTGCTGCCTGTTCCGAACGAGTCTCATAAGAATCCTTATCTTTATCGCCAATTGTTCGCAACTCTTCATAGTTTGATTGCAAATAACATTTCAGTGCAACATTATCAATTGCCCTGAATGTCCTCCGACTACCATGCGTCTGCACCGTCAGCAATCCCTCTTTCTGCAGTATCTCTGCAAAATCCTTTCGCAGTGTACTGGCCGATACCGATGCGCCATCTATAAGCTGATACAACGTTTTATTCAGTGTCTTTGAAATCTTCATTTTGCATTAATTGTCATCAAACGCTTGATATGCGTCTGCGACTTGCCGTCCTTTGTCAGCAAATAGTTGTATTTATACAAATCAGCATTGTAGCCCATTGGTGAACTATTAATCAGGTAGATGTTTCGCACATTGGCAAATTGCAATATGCCACTTACATTGCTAGGATGCAGTTTGCCTATTTCATCCATCATACAATGGATTATGAATCCGCCGTTCTTTCTTGAAGCCCTAGTCTTGAACACATTAATGAGCAATATATTTACCATCGCCTTCACTAGGATGTCAGTACCATCAGATCCCACATTGTTAATGTGCTCGACCCAACCAGTATTATTGTCGTTCTCCTGAATGCGAAACTGTAGGCGAAAAGTGTCGCTAAGACTTAGTTCTGTACGAGCCGGTTCATTCTGCAACTGCTTCATAAACCTCTTCAGATAGTCAACCACCTTTTCATTTACCCTATCTCGGTCTCCGCCTGAGAATAGGTTGAGTTCACCAATCGTCAGAGAATTTTCCTCTGTGAAATCACGGATTTGGCGTAGTAGTAGCATCATCCTATCAGATGATTCTTCAACTCGGAGTTCAATACTACGGATAACTCCTGCAAAGTTGCGCTCTTGGAAGTCACGGTTCACCTCACTGATGATACTGCGAATCTCAGCGGAATGGTTCATCAACAAACCAACCTCTCGAGAAACACTACGTAAAATGGAATTGTAGTGGTCGCTGACGCGGGCACGATACATCTCAATCTTGTCATTCTCCACAAATTCTTTTAGGTTGAAGGCGAAGTTTAAATAGTCTTCATCGTATTGCGGTGTGATAAAGTGGAAGGTGTTGTTTGCGCCAAAGTGGGAATTAAACGAATTAGTTACACGCTTCAGTTCTTCCATCTTTTGTCGCTTTTTGTTGACAGAACCTCGCATCTGTACTACCAATTCTGTCAGTGCAGACGTGGAGGAGGACGTCAGATTATCGTGTAGGAATGATTCTGGCAGTACGTTCTCTACTTGGCATAGCTGCTCATATTGTGTCAGACCATCCTTCATAGCATTGACCATAGCCTGTTTAGAAGCAAGTAGTTCAGATTGCTCTTTTCGGTCTGCTTCATATCGTTTACGTTTATCTTCATACTGTTGGCGGGTGGTGCTGTCCTTCGTTTCCAACTGACGTTTCTCTTCTCGAAATTCGAATTCGTGAGAGAAGAGTTCTTCTTCATCCTTACGGAATTCGATCACAAAGTGTCGCTGCTGGTCAATCTTGTCGAGCACACCTTGTACTCTTTCGCAATCTTTCCGACAGAGGTCTATAGCGTGCGTGTCAGCGCCCTTGCCTTTCAGTTCGTCACGTTCCTGTCGTTCCAGCATATGTCTGCGTTCGTCAATATCTTTTTCCTTGACGGCTGTTTCTTCCGTTTGTCTCTGCCGGAAAGTGTCAAATTGTTTCTGGAGATCGCGTATTGCGGCGTTATAATCACTATCTGCCGCCTTTAAGTCCTTGTCTCGCTTTGTACGCTGTTGTGTGCGGGCTGTTTTCTCCTCATCCAGTACCAGCAACGTTTCGTTATATACTTTTTTTCGCTTTTCACGTTCTGCGGCCACCATTTCCTTTTCTGCCTGTTCTGTCTGGCGTAAGCGTGTTTCTGCATCCCTTATGTTTGTAGGTATCTGCTCCAACCGGACTTTCAGAATAGTCTCTTGTTGCCCTAATTCTGCAATCTTGCCTTTATAATTCTTGCGCAATGCTTCCTGCTCGTTTTCTGACTGAACTTGTAATTCTGTCATTTCTTTCTTTTTGGCAGCGATGGTCTCTTGCTGCTGTTTCTGCAGGCTGCGATATTCGTCAGGAGTGCGATAATGTAGTGGAATTGCTTCTAAGTTGATGCTTACCCCAAATAGTTGGCTATTCTCCGTCAGTTGTGGCGACAAACCTTGTGCATAAAGCACCTGCTGTTCATCCACAACCTTTCCAATATTATTTTCCCATCCTGGTTTGTTTTGGCTTAACCACTCATAAAATGAACCTTTCCAACGAGTGAGTATTCCCTCCGTTTCGGACAGTTCTGCTTGTAACTTCTTTAACTGTCTTTGATTATCTTCCAGTTTGTGTTCATAGACCCGTTTTATTTCATTGCTCTCCATCTCCCATTCCTGCCGAAGGGATTTTAAGCTATTTGATATAATGGTCAATTGGCTTTTTAGTTGTTGTTCCTGGGCCTTGAGGTCTTGAATCTCCATCTCGTAGTCACGTGTCTCCTTAGCCATCGGATGCCAGTATTGTAACTCCGACAACCGTTTATCTGCCAAGTTATGATTCACTTGCAAAACAGCAAGGCGATCGTCCGATGATGCCAACCATTCTCCATATGCATCCTCCACAGTTTTTTTACGTAGATCACGCACTTTCACACTTTTGTCGCGCTCGGTCTGTATTCCATCACGATAGCGTTGCAATTCTTCCTTTTGAGTCAGTCCGAATTTACGCCACTCGTCATCAAGTGCAGCATAAAGTGCACGGTATTTCTCAGTCACATCCTTGTATTGCTCTTCTAAAGCACGAAGAATTTTTTCTTTTTGAGCCTTCTCGATTAGATATTTCTGTTCCTGAGCATTTAATTCAATAATGTCCTTAATACCGATTTCCTCATAATGCTTACGTTTTTTACGAATGTCGTCCAGTCGCTGTTCACGCTTGCTTATTTCTTTGGTCAAACGGTCATGCTCCTTCTCATACTCATGTTGTATGATACCAATTTTATCTTTGAGCTTTCCAAGTTTCTCCTGTATTTCCCGAATCTCTTCTTCAACTAGTGGTAACTGTTCACGAGTACAAGTGACCACATGGTTCAACTGATGCCAAGTCTGGGTCATATCATAGTCGAGAGCTATCAGCAAGCGGTAGTTATCCACTACCTTTGCCGCTTTGTTTCGTACAGGTATCTCGCCACTATTGTCTTTCCTATACCAACAGTCTATCTCGTCAAACTCCCGTTCAAAGTCAGCCACCAAATGACGATAGTCAGAAAGGCGGATACTGTCCTCCACCTCCGTCATTGATTGTATTATGGTATTTTTCACAAAGTCAGCATCCAATTTACTATTTAAGAATACGTTTTGAATGCTTCGTGGTATATTCTGGTATTTTGAACTCTCTACAATGGCATATTTGTCATAGCGATGGCTACGGTCGTGTGTATTTCCGAAAATTATGTTACGATATTGGTCGTAAGTCTCAATCTTTGCACTGATGTCATTGCTTCCTATTCGTTCACGAATACGAATCCAATCGCTTTCCACACGCCCACTATCATCTACGAACCATGATTTCTGATAAGGCGCATCAATAAAGCGGAAAACAGCCTTTCCTTGACTGCGATAGGTTATAATAGAGTATGCACTATGTTCGGTCTTTACCTCATACACTATATAAGAGTTACTGTAACGGAAATAAAACTCCTCGAACGACTTCTGCCCCTGTTGGATGCCCAATCGCATCTTGTCAGCATTGTAGAAGAATAGTAATGCTCTCAATACCGTACTCTTGCCAACACCTTGAGTGCCAGAAAAATGAACGTTACCGTCTAGCATCACCTCTGCGTATGGAATATTTGCAGAGTTCAGAAAAATGATTTTGTTCAAATGTCTCATAGCTCTGGTATCTCCTCTTCGTTATAAATCGTTATCAGGTTCACCATTTCCTCTGCATAATGAAAAGCGGCAGTTACTTTGTAAGAATCATCCTCCTCGTTAATCAGTTCTGCAAATCCCATATTGGTCAATTCGCTAATGAGTTTTTCCACAATATCTTGATTGGTATTCTGCTTACGGAATAATTTACGAGCCTTGTCACGTAATTCTACGTCAAGGTTTATGCGCTCCAGAATATGAGTTTTTCTAAACTGGAATCCTGTTGAGAACGTGATGTCGTATGTTTTCAGGAAGTCCAATATGTCCACCCACTGTGCAAAACTCTGCAACTTTTGTTCTATGGTCTGTTTAGCCTCTTGGGTACGAGCAAAATAGTAGTAGCCGTCACCTGACTCCAATCTCAGACCTAACTCAGAGAAATAAACCTCATAATCGGAATAATTCTCCTCTATATCATCAAAAAGGTGCTTCACTTCCTGATCTGTACTATCAACAGAAAGGAAACCGCCCTTGCTCATTCGTTCAAATATTTGTTGTGTATTAGCTCGCATATATCAGTGCATATTCTATGTTTTCAAATGTCTCGTAGTTGTCAGTAAAACGCAGTTCATCGCTGTGCATAGTTGCCATCTGACAATAGAGTATAATATGGTCATTAAGGGTTCGTGGCAGATGATAGTTATAGTTCCGGATAAACGAGAACAAATGTTGCCCCTGTGCTTTGAAGGCATTCCATAGCTCTGTGGTATTAATGTTGTTAATTTCCTCGGTGCTTTCATTCAGGAACTCTTGGTCTAAAGGATCCGCCTCAGTTCTTGCCATTCGACGCACATCATTCTTTCCTACTATCTTCCTGATTAAAGCGTATGCCTCCTCACTACTTCGAAGCATATCGACTGAAAGAAATATGCGATTGTAGGGACGTTTCTCCATCCATAATGGATTGTCATCAGTCAATGTGTGTACAATATTCGTGTCTTCACGCCAGGTCAACTGATCTTTCAGATATTTCAACCTACGTATCTTCTTCAAGAGCAAACTCTGCTGCTCTATCTGGTTAATATATTCAATAATCTGATGTTCTATCTCAAGGAGGTTGTGATCGGCTTCCGTAAAGTCATTGCGCACGTCCATCGTCGTGCGTAGCATCTCTGGGTCGGTAGCCATCTTGAAGAATACTATCTCTCCATCCATCATTTTCTCGCACTCTTCAATTAACTGCTTAATACCCTTTCGTTTCTCATCAAGATTCTCAAGTCTAGTCTTTTTAATCTTATAGTTAGGTTCCTGTTTGTAAGCAACGTCCACATTGCGTTTCAGGTCGATAACATTCTTTAGGGTTCTTAGCCCAATACGACGAAGCATCTTTCGTACATTACTTTGGTATTGAGTCTTACGATGTTCATTAGTTTCTTCAAGGTAATATCCAATATTTTCTTTTAAGGCATCAATGTGTTCCCTCACACTAGCTACGCTTATTTCCTCATTCATGTCAAGCACTTCCTCGAAGAACTGAACATAAACATCCTCCATCTCCAGAAAGTCACCATTCTCATGAATCACTCCATGATCTATCAGATACTGTACGCGTTCACGTTTGTAATCTACAATCTCAAGGGCAAAGTCTGTGCGATAGGTCAATGATTTGCGCCGCTCAAACATATCGCGGAACAAGACCTTCTCCCTATCAAGCATCTTGACCAGTTCTTCTATTGTTCTAAAGTGAGATAATATCTCCATAAGCACGAGTACCTTTATGGCAAAGTTACTGATTCTATTTCTTCTACCACTTAGTAATAAGATATTTCTATAATGGGTAAACAAATATCAGATTATCACTTTGCCAAAGTGTCCCACAAGAAATCAGGTCACAGCTCTTGTCAAAGGGTTTATTGTGGGACATGACAGCATTATAAGTATGTGTCCCACACTAACCCTAGTTAGAATGCGCTCTAACGCTGGTTGGTGTGGGACACTTAGGCAAATAAATATAGATCGATTACAGAGGTTTGTAGTCAAAAGATATAAGACTGGCATCGCCGGCCAGGAAGTATGCGGGACGGAGGGCAAAGAAGCCTTTGTAGTAATTGTGGTGGTAGGTGCCTACTGCAGCCTCACGGTAGTATACCTTCCAGTTCTCACCGTCGGCGCTCTTCCATACTGTGGCTGTGTTGCGGTCGTTCAGGATCCTTACATAAAGGTCAGGGATGCTGTCAACCGCACCTATGTTGGCGTCCTCATTATAGAAGAGGTAGAGTCCTGCGCGGCTGCCTTCACCGATCTTGAAATGAGCGGTTATCTCATACTTCTCATCAACGGCAGTTGTAGTCATCAGAGTACCGCCGTCAAATCCGGGCTCCCATCTGGCCCACATGAGCGGATTCTCATAGTGGCGCAGATAGTCGTAGTCCTGCAGGCCGCCGTTCTTCCACTTGGCTCCGTCCTTCTCAACAAGTACGGGCCAACCGTCTTTGGTCCACTTTACGCTCTCAATGATGGTACTGCGGCCCAGTGTATGGAAACCGTTGCGGTATGCATGATATACAATGTACCAGTTGCCGTCGGGATCGTCAATCAGAGTGCCGTGGCCTTTTGACCACCACTGCTCATCGGCCGTGTATGTATGTACCAGCGGGTTATAGGGGCTGTTCTCCCAGGGACCGGTTACGGACTTGCTGCGTGCAACAACGCACATATGGCTGGTGGGAGGACCGGCTGTACCGCCCTCGGCGCTTACCAGATAGTAGTATTCTCCGCGTTTTACAATCTTGGGCGACTCAAGCCACATGCCCTCGGTCTCCCACTCCTGGGGATACTGCCACGGGTCATATACCTTCTGGTTGCGTCCTGTGATGCTCAATCCGTCGGCCGACAACGGAGCCACATGTCCGTCATTGGTATAGAGGTAGCGGTTGCCCTGGTCATCGATTGCGTGACCGGGATCAATTCCGCTTACACGCAGTTTAACAGGTTCGCTCCAGGGGCCTTCCGGCTTATCGGCCGTAACCACAAAGTTCTCACCGCTGCTGGTGGGATAATAGATATAGTACTTGCCGTTAACCTTGCACAGGTCCGGAGCATAGATTGAATAGTCATGTCCCTGCACCGCACGTGCTATGGGCTCCCAGTGCAGCAGGTCTGTTGAATGCCAGATAAGCAGACCGGGATAGTAGGTGAAGTTGGAATGGGTCATGTAGTAGTCATTACCGTCACGGAGGATGGTGGGATCGGGATAATCACCCGGGAATATGCACACCTTCAGGTTCTTATCCTTACAACCGGCCATAAGCAGAGTCACTGCGGCTACGGCCATAACGACAAAAGATCTAGTCTTCATAAGCAATATTGTTTATTCAACTCTTTGATTCAATCGGATTAGCGTATATGCCCAGGAATATATCACCCAGAGCAGGATCGTCGCTGTATCTGTTCAGTTCTGCCATGTGAGCCACGAACGCATCGTATTCATCCTTTGTGTAACGGTCTGCATATCTGGTATTTCCGTAACGCAGATCATGGGCAATGAATGAGTTGGGAAACAACTTGTAGTCGCCGCATATACGTTTGTCAATGATTTGTGCAACCTCACGGTGGAACTGTACGTTGGGAACGTCGCTCAGAGCCTCAAGTTCCTCACGGCGCAGAGGATCGCATATCTGGAAATGCACCCTGCCCTTATCACGCATGATACCGGTCAGTATGCTGTTCAGGTCCTCGCCCGGTTTCTTTATGTAGGGCTCGCCGTTACGGCTCTCGTAGAGTTCCAAAGCCTTGAGTATATCACATGACTCCCACTCGTATGAGACCGATACGGGTACGATATTCAATTCATCAAGTGCATCCACACGGTCCTTGGGACCACTCATACCAAACATCTTTATCACGCCCTGGTCGGTACGGTCAATGCCGTCCTTGGTGCGGCCGTTGCGCTGGGCAATCCATACGGACTGATGTTTCTCTGTGATTGCGTATCGGATATATTCCGACAGATGGACCGATGTACTGTAGAGTTCACGCGGATTACGGCCACGGTCCACACGGAACATCTTGTTGCTCTTGCCTATATCAACCACCAGTTCACCCTGCATCAGGTTTGAACCGAATGTTATCTCTCCCGTATCATGACCGCCATCCCTGTAAAGAGCATACATCAGAATGCATGAATCCAGGACTATGTCCCTGTGGTTACTTACGTACAGGTAACGCTTGGACGTGTCCAGTTTCTCTATTCCGCCAAGTGAGAATTCCGTAATGGTACCCTCCAGAACCTGCTTGTTCATGGGGATCATGACATCATGCTGGAAATCATAGATAGTCCTGATGTTACGGATCTTATCGGCAGCCTGCTCAACAGTCAGTTCCGGAAACACGAACTTGGACACCAACGGGAATGAGTTGTTGGATGCAATACGCTGCATCGCTGCCGGAATCTCCTCGTCGCGGTACGGACGGATATCATCGAATTTGTGGTAGTCAGTCATTTTCTCTGATCTATGAATTTTACCGGTTTGCGGCCAGTAGGCGGATAATTGACGGCTTGTATCTCATCTACAGGACATATCTCAATCTCAGGTGCCACACGTATACGCGAACGGAAACTGTCCTTGAGTTCCTTTACGACATCGAATCCGGGATCATTCTTGAGTCCCACCTTGACCAGCACGTCATCTGTTCCGGCCTTGCTGTTGCGTACAATCACAACATAGTTCTCTACATAATCCGTATTGTCAAGTACATCGTTTATGGCAGGCGGATAGAGTGTGGTACCCTTAAGTTTGATCATATTGTTCTTACGGCCCAACAGCGGTGACAGTCGGTATGACCATCGGCCGCAACGGCACTGCTCCACATGCTTGCAGGCAATATCGCCGGTACGGAAACGCAGAAGAGGCATTCCCTCAACCCCAAGTGTGGTTACAACCACCTCACCGGGCTGACCATCGGCCACGGGCATTCCGTCATCGCCAATAATCTCTACAATGATAAGCTCAGGATGCACATGACCGCCCATTCCGTACTCGCACTCGCTGAAAGTGGCACCCATCTCGGTCGATGAATATGTGGCAAAGAGTTGAACCTGAGGCCATTTCTCATGTATCTGACGGCCCAGCAGGTTAAGCTCGAAGTTCTGATCACGCAGCCCCTCACCTATACCTATGATGCGGCGTATGCTGCTGGAGCGGTAATCTATATCGTGAGCCTCGGCGTATTCTATCAGTTTGAGTATGAATGAAGGCACGCACATTATGGCATCGGGATGGAAACGGCGTATGGTATCCCACTGCAGTTCAGGGATTCCGTTACCCACGCGGATAACGCCTGCGCCCATTTCACGGAGTCCCAGGAAATATGCCATACCTGCCATGAAGCGCTTATCAAGTGTGGTCATCAGTTGTACTACGCTGTCGGCGGTAAGCCCGGCGCAGGTAAATGACTTCTTCTCATTGTAAGCAAGTCGCTGCAGGTCCTTCTCGGTACAACCGAACAGCACCGGATCACCCAGTGTACCGGATGTGGTTATGTAGTCAATTATCTTTGTCTTGGGGACACAGCAGAAATCGTCATTGTACAGTTGAAGGTCCTTCTTCTCGGTAAACGGAATGCGGGTAAGGTCCTCCAGATGCACAATCTTGTTTATGTTTATCCCATAACTGTCAAACACGCGCCTGTAATAGGGCGAGTTCTTCTTGAGATAAACCAGATGTTTATGCAGCAGATCTTCCTGAAAAGCCTTGATCTCCGCAGCTGATGAAAACTCTATATCATTCATATAATCCTCTAAGCCAAACCAAAAACTCATCTCTCCATTTACGGCTCTCGGGAGAACCGTAAACATCACTCACTCCGAACCCGTGCTTGCCTGTTTCATACAGGATATACTTGTGACTGACACCTGCATCGGTCAGAGCTTTGTCCAAAATTACAGAATTATGCCAATCTACAACAGGATCGTCCTTACAATTTATCATAAAGACGGGAGGACAGTCTTCAGGGATATGTTCCTCAATAGACATCATATCCCTTTTCTTGCTGCTGTACACGCCCCACTCGCCCAGCAGGCCGCGGCGGGAACGGCGGTGTGCATACTCCCCGTTCATGGTGACCACGGGATAAATGGCACCCACAAAATCGGGCCTTAAAGAGACCTTGGACGGTCCTTGGGGAAGGTTTGTATAATCAGTATTGCTGAAACAGGCCGATGACATAGCCAGATGACCTCCGGCCGAAAAGCCCATCACGCCCACACGTTCAGGGTCGATGCCCAGACTGTCGGCATTCTCACGCACGTATCGGATTGTCCTCTGCACGTCACAAATCATATCGGGATGACGGCGGCCGCGGAAAAGGAAACGGTAATGCCAGATGCAAGAGCCCAGTCCTGCGGTACGGTACTGAAGCAGTACGGCGTTTATGCCGTTGTCACGGAGCCATTCGGACACCTCAATACCCTCGCCCTTTACATCCAGCCAGTGGTAACTGCCGCCGGGACATACAATAACTGTAGGAGCGTTACGGCTGTCATCTGCCAGATAAGGTGTAATCATCACCTCATCGGCATGCTTTTCCAGGTCAGCCCAAGGAGTAATTGTCTTGCTGCTCGGAATAATGACCGCAAGAAAAGAGAACAGCAGGTTTGCAAGCATCACTTACCCAGAAGTTTGAGCAATTCTTCCCTTGTCAACTGACGGTATTTGTACTGAGGATCGGCATCAAAGTCCACCTCAAAATACTCCTCGTCGTAGAATGAGAGTTTGGAGTTGGTGTTGGGATTGCACTCTACATATACCACATCGGCCGGATTCAGACCTTTGGCCTCACATATCTGGTCGGCCAGTTTCCTGCCGGCATATGTAACAGATGTACCGGGATTGTCCTGATAGAGTTCTGTAACAATAACGTACTTCTTGCCTTCAGATTCACGAATCTTCAGGCCGCATGATGAGGGCATATCCCATTCGCCCTTGAAATCAAATATCTCGTCGTAATAATCCGGTGATACTTTCATAGATTTACATTTCTTACACTTCTGTCTACATCACGACCGAATGACTTGTTGGCAAGTCGGCGGTCACGCGGGCGGTATGTGCCCTCTTCCATCTCACGCAGAGCCACGTTGCAGAACAGACGGAACATCTTCTGCTCCTGACTCTCACTGGCATAGAAACTCTTCCATGCGTAATCGTACAGTTCCTGCAGGCGCTCCGGACTCATATGCTTGGGCTGGAACACCACCTGACCGGCGTTGTAATGGTTCCAGTCAAAGTCAAATATGCGGCCCTGACGAAGCAGGTCATCATATCCCTTGGTATGCGGGAACGGAGTCATGACGGTGAACTCGGCCAGATCCAGGTCAATCTCACCCAGGAAATCAATCAGACGCTTTATGTCATCCTCTGTCTGGTTGTCAAGTCCAAGCAGGATTGTACCCTCAACGCCTATGCCATAGTCATGATAACGCTTAACACGCTCCTTGATGTAGTCCGATGTGTCATAAACGGCCTGATATACATACCAGGCGCCTGCCTTGGCGGCCAAATCCAGAACCTCGGGGTCATCCTCAATGGTATGGCTTATCCATTTCTTCTTGAGCGGAGCGATGGCGGTAAAGAGTTCCTTCTCCCACTCCTTGTTCTGGGCAAGTGAATTATCTACTATAAAGAGGCGGTTGTTGTCAATTGCAGCCATATCCTCCACTACCTTGTCAATTGGACGCGGACGGAACTTACGGCCGCCCAGATATGATACGGCGCAGGGATAGCAGCTGAAACGGCATCCGCGGCTGGCATGGAACAGGTCAACCATCTGAACGCCTTTGTGGTTATATAGTTCACGCTTGTAGAGGTCACGGCGGCAAGGTCCTACAGACTCAATGGGCGGCATATTGCCCATGTAGTTGTATATCTTCTTCAGGTCACCGTTCACCCAGTCAATCATCATCTGCTCGGAACGGCCCTCGGCCTCACCCAGAAAGACGCTGTCCACATGATTTACCATCTCCTCGGCATGAAGCATGGTGGAGATACCTCCCGCTGTAACCAGCTTGCCGCGCTTATGGTACTCATCGGCTATCTCCCAGCCGCGTTTTACCTGTGTACTCAGCATCATGGACAGCGCAACGCCGTCACACTCCTCATCAAAATCAATAGGCTCAACATTCTCATCGGTAAATGACACTTCAACCCACTCAGGCAGGGTTGCGGCAAAGGCAACTGGGCCGTGAGGCGGAAGGTTGAATGTTGTCTGTCCCCTCAGTTTCTGCCATTTAGGATAAATGAGCTTAAGCTTGAAAGTATTCATTAGGTCCTTTTATATTACTTGTTTGATAATTCTCCTTTAATACCGTCCAGAACGGATTCATCTGCAAATATAGTCTGAATGGTTTCAATTGCAGTCATCGGAACGCCACCAATTCCATGCATATTTACATTTTGTCCCGTCATAAGCAGGTTTTTCACCTTGGTTCTGATTGGAATCAGTGATGTTGCAATATCAGTGCTGTCCTTGAACAGGCCGTATGCGCCGGCTCTGCGCGTACCCATCCAGTCGCGGAACGTGAGCGGCGACGATGCAAAGATGTCATCGGCCGCCTCCCTGATTCCTGGATAGCGTTTCTCAACCAGATCCAGCACCCTCTCCGTACGCTCCTTCTTCCAGGCCTCATAAGCCTCTCCACGATGCCCTGTGCGGGTGTTTTCCCATTCCAGCACCTCATCAAAGTCCATAAGGCAGTATGCCGTAAGATGTGACGCAAAGCCGTCCCTGCCCTCACCGAAGAAGCAGTTCACTCCGTGAGGCCATTCCTCACTCTCATATTCCGCCATCTTCCAGGCGTTATCCGCGCTGTCCACAATGCTGACCGGATGTCCCGGGAAACGCACCTTACCGGGCTTGAGCCTGAGATATACCTTAAAGGCCGATGCCGTATCGGGGATACTCTCAATACGTGCACGATAGCCCGATGTAAACGCCTTGCCCTCAATAAGCGGGAACAGCGATGCGGGATGGATATCGGATATATACCAGTCACCGCGGTACTCACGACCGTTCTTATCTGTGACACAATCTACGTTAAGGTCCCGTACGCGGACCGATGTCACCTCACAGCGGGTTAACACACTGCCACCAGCAGCCTCTATGACGCTCTTTAGAGCATCGGCCAACTGACCGGAACCTCCCTCAAACCAGCAGGGGTTCTCCATGAACAAGGCCGATATCATTATGTGGATATATGACGGAGAGTGTCCGGGAATACCAGCATAAAGCGGATTGACCGATGCCAGCACGGCACGGAGTTCAGGATCACTGATATACTTTGCTATGAATGCGTCGGCCGGCATGAAGAACTCATCCGAGTGGTCATTTACGCCGCTCATGCTCTCCAGATAGAAGAGTTTCTCCTCATGTGATACGCGGAACACGGCATCCACGTAACGGCGTATGTTATCTTTCTGTTGGGGGAACTTACCTGTCAGATAGTCTATGAATGCTTCACGGCCGGCGGGAAGGTCATAAGTGCGTGCGCTGTCGGCGTATGTAACGCTCAGCATCATGTCGGACTGCCTAACCTTGAGCCTGTCCATAATGCCAAGATAGCGGCACAGGCTGTTCAGGATGCCACCCTGGTTGAAACCGCCTGCCACATGCATGCCGGTCTCAAAGGTCTCGCCGCCGCGTGCGAATGTCTGTAGTCCGCCGCCTATCGCAGCGTTCTTCTCAAGTACGGTAACCTTAACGCCGCGCCTTGCCAAAAGCGCTCCGCAGAACAATCCGCCCATTCCTGCACCAATAATCACCGCCTCCATAGTCAACTCTCCAGTTTGTTGCACATCTGGGCGTACCACTCCTGATAGAACTTGTGGAATGCCTTGGTACGTTCTCTTGCATCGGCACCCCAACTAAGGTCATCGGGTGCCACGCGCTTGCCTACGGTAACGGTGATATGTCCGGGACGCAGCATGAACTCCTCCTTGGGCAGGGCGTAGCCTACTCCGTTCAGACATACCGGCAGGATATCCAGACCCAGTTCCTGGGCCAGATGGAACGCTCCCTTATGGAAACGCAGTATGGAGCAATCGGCAGACCGTGTACCCTCGGGGAACACCAGTATTGAATACCCGCGCTCCACAAGACTGCGGAACTGCGGCATATACTCCTCAATGCCCTCGGCGGCCGGTACGAACTCGGCACGGCGTATCAGTGCCCCGTAAATGGGATTGCGCCATACCCAGTCATTGGTAACCACAATCATCTTGGGCGTGAGCATCATAAGACACATCAGGTCCAGATGTGACTGATGGTTGCTAATAATCACGGCGGGCTTGCTGAAGGTCTCGCCTATGCTGTTATCGAGCGTAAACTTGACGGCAGGCACGCGGCGTATCACCAGATTGGCAAACCTGTAGAGCAGATTATGCAGGAAACGGTCCTTCCACTCACGCTTACGGCCGATGAATATCACCAGCACCACGGGAGTGCAGACTATAACTGACAGCAGAAGGAATCCGAAAGCCCACGCACTGCGCAGTATACGCATGATAGAAACCGGCATGACGCGGTTCTTACCATTCTTCATGGTCATCCATCGGAACAGCCACTCAGGCAGGAAATGGGCCATGACAACCACCACGAACATGCCCAGTATGGTAATCTCGGCCAGCGAGCGCATGGCCGGATGCCTGGCGAATATAAGCGTGCCTATACCAATGAACATGAGTATGGCCGATATGATCACGCTCTTACGGCGCTCATCGACAGTTCTCACACCCGTCTTGTATTCACGCAGCAGGCCCTCGGTTATGAAAATGGTATAGTCATCACCCTGGCCGAATATGAATGTGGCCAGAATTATGCTCACGATGTTGAACTGGATGCCCAGCATGTTCATTATGGAGAGTATCCAGATCCAGCCCACAGTAAGCGGCAGGAACGATATCAGTGCAAGTTCCAGATTCCTGAACGATATCCACAGGAATGCAAACACAATGAATCCGCAAAGGAACAGAACCGTATTGAAATCATCTGAAAGCGACTTTACCAGCGATGCCATAACCTCACTCATATTGACCGGAGTGACATCCTGGGCCGATACTATATCCGGCTCTCCGCTGACCGACTCCAGGAACGGGGCGAACGCGCTCTCCGTGAATCCCTGCTTACGGGCCTCTTCACGGAGTTCTTCAATCACCTGCGGATGATTGTGCCAGAACTTGGTCCAACGCTCCGCTACGGCCTCCTTCTGGTCCTCAGGGGCAAGTTTTGCGGCCAGTACCGACAGGCGGTCGGCACCTGCATCCCCTACACTGCCCGATATGAACTGCAGATCCTCTTTCTGCTGCGCCGTCATGTAGTTGATATGGTTCAGGTCAGTATCGAACTTGCTGCTGCCACCCCATATCAGCATGGCAATGGTAATCAGAATGACTGTTGGTGATACTATGCGGCACAGGAGGCTGCTGCCGGTTACAGGCTTGGAATCAACCTTAACCTCCTCTTTTACGGCCTTTGTGCCCGCCTTGGCAAATACCGGCAGGAATATAAGCGAGAAGATGATTGTGCCCGCCAGCATGAATGAACCGAACAGAGCCAGGTCATGCATGGCCTGCGCCTTAAGGAACAGCAGGCACAGGAACGCACTCACCGTGGTGACGTTACCCACCAGCAGCGGCACTACCATCTGGGCCAGTGATTCGCGGTTATCGGCCGTATCACGCAGAGAATGAAGGAAATGCAGCGGATAGTTTGCGGCAATACCCACTATGACCGAACCCATTCCAATAACGATGACCGATACCGAATCCTTGATGCACCCTATCAGTCCCAGTGAGAACAGCGCGCCGAAAAGCAGCGTGGCGGCTATCCAAAGGATATAATCCAGTCGCTTGAATGAGAACCACAGCACCGCCAGGATGCCTATTACGGCCAGTCCGACAGCAAGGATACTGTCCTTCTTGATCCTGTCGGCATTGGTGACTGCAATCACGGGGGCACCTACGGATGAAACTTTGATGCCGGTTTCTGCTTCAACCTGTGCACCGGTCTTATCCGTGAGTTCAACCAACTGTGCGTTACGGCCCGATTCGCTCTCACCAAAGGGTGATTCAAAGAGCAGCAGGCCTGCAGGCTCCGTGCGGTGCAGTATATGACCGTCAACAAGACGGTATCCGCCGTCACTGCCTATATCGGCCAGTCCCATCAGTACATCGCCGAACAGGCCCAGCGGGTCATATGGTATGGTGCTGGCCGTAAAACTGCCCGTGAGCATCTGAAGCGAGCGTTTATCGGCCTCAAGACTCTGTTTTACGTATCCGGGCTGAGAGAGCAGCGAATCCATGCGGCGGTAATGCTCCGGGGTAAGGAAACTGGGATAATGCTCCTGTACGAACTTTATCAGTTCCAGCGCCACGGACTCATCGGCCTCGGCGCTCATATCGGGAACCATCTCTAAAGTGTCAGACTCAAACCACAGGTCTGCAAAGAGATCCATGGCGCTGATTATGTCTTCGTCAGGTGTACCCTCCGGGGCACGAAATATGACTGCAATGCTGTTCTGCTGTGAAACCGTCTCCATAAACTCAGTCTGACGGCTGTCAGAGCGGTCTATAGGCAGGAATCCCGCAATATCCTCCTCATAGTGCAACCGGCACAGAGACAATGTGCAAAGGGCTATTATCAGCACCACAATCAGTGCTGCCAGGCCCTTGCGGCATTTGAGCCGGTCATATATGCGGAGAAAGAAATCAGCCATGCCTCTTACCTTTAATCCGTCTTATCAATGCCGCCGGAACGGCGTACAGCAACGCTCCGAAGCAGAGAAATGTGTTGAGTAAGGTTATTCTGAAAAAGTCCTGGAACGGACGGAAATGCGATACACGCTCACCATCAGGGGCATACCACACGCGTACCGGCACGCCTTGTACGGTCACTCCGTTCCATGCGGCAAACACCAGCAGTTCAAGTTCAGCCTCGTATTTGGATGTTATCAGGCGCATACCGTGCAGTGATTCAAGCGGATAGATGCGGAATCCTGACTGCGTGTCACTGAGTTTCTGAGCCGTCTGCAAGCGGAACCAGAAGTTTGAGAAACGGTTGGCAAACGTACTCTTGCGCGGCATGTTCTCACTCGTGAGGTTACGGCAGCCCACAATCAGACGGTCGGGATGCTCCTTTGAGGCTTTTATCATGTCCGGAATGTCCTCAGGGAAGTGCTGACCGTCAGAATCTATCGTAATGGCATGCGTAAAGCCGTTGTCTCCCGCATAGTAGAGTCCTGTCTTGAGTGCCTCACCCTTACCCATGTTATGCTCATGGCTCAGGGTAACCACATCCAGTCCGCAGAGTACGGCCGATGTGTTATCAGTGCTGCCGTCATTGACCACAATCACGTCAGGACACACCTTGAGCGCACGCTCCACGACGTCGGCCACGGTGCCGCTGTTGTTGTATGTCGGTATTATGACACAGTATCTTAAGTATGTTTCACAAGGACTCATCGGTAAGGAAAATTGAGAATTTCAGGAAAAGATCGGACAGGTTGTCCCTTCTGGACACCACGCCCTGAGCCTTAACACCTCCCTCCTCGGCAGTCACCGAAGTAAACAGGACCGATACACGGCTGTCTGCTACAGGAGACATCATGCTAATGAATTTTGCGTTCTTTATATTCTTGATAAACAACTGTTTACCCATCTCAACTGAAAGTAACTCCTGCAGCATCTGAAGTATGCATACACCAGGTGTTACAGGCTGTCCGGGGAAGTGTGCCTTATAAATAAGATGGTCAGGATTCAGTATAATGTTGAACCCTGACTGTCCCTGAGGCAGACCCTCCATACGGGACTCTATCCTGAACAAATCACCATTCAGCCTCATAGTCTCCGTTAAGTCTCACATTGCTTATCAGTATCTCGGTGCTGCCTCCGCCCGCATCCTCCATCAGGAGCCGTCGGAGCAGCCTTGTATCTGGATCAAAACCAAGTTCAATCTGACCAAACATCTTCTTCATGTCACGGCGCACGGGTATGAGCAGCGCCTTCCACTGGTCTCCCTCATCGGTCACGGTCACTCTGAAGGTGCGTCTGTCCTTGAGCATCTCACCGGACATACAGCCCAGTATCATGCTTGAGATACCCTTGAAAAGGCGTCCGGCCTCACCTTCAGCACTCTCCGTACCCATTATGATATTGTCACCGTCAACCTTGAGTTTCCACGCAAAGGGCTCGGTGTAATCAAGACTGAACCTTGAAGGTTTGATATAGATCATGGTTCCGGATGATTTCTGGGGTTCGTCCATAAGCGGGATACGCCTTGTCTGGGCAATGTCACACTTCATGGAGGTGATGTTTGAGCTTGCCTTTACAATACTCTCAATCATCTCATCCTCAGTCTGTTGCATATTGACTGTTACAGCACTTACACCCAGTGCCAGCAGCAGTATCAGACCCGTGACTATGACAAATATCCTCTTCATATCATCTGCTGATAAATGCCGCACCTACCAGTATAAGGCCGATGCCTATCCAGCGGCCAAGCGGAATCTGCTCACCCAGGAAGGCCATTGCGCCCAGCATGCCGAATACAAAGCTCAGACAACTGAGCGGATAAGCCACACTCAGCGGGAAGTTCTTCATAATGTAGAACCACAGTACCGTAGCGCCGCCCATTGAGAGGCCGCAGCCCAGCCACCACCAGTTGGTCAGTTCCTTGCCTATGAAGCGCCAGAAGCCCTGATACGGGCTCATATGGTTCAGGGCCAGTTTCATCATCAACTGACCTGCAGCCAACAGAAGGCTCTGCAGCAATGAGTATGGTATTATCTTCCACATACCGGTTTCAACAGTGCGAATGAATAATGACGTCCCTCAACCACATTCACCACCAGAATGCCCTTGGAGCACTCTATGGCCTTGCCTGATGCAGAAAGCACCGCAGGTACACCACCCTTCTTAAGGCAGCATGCCGAGGCATAGAATCCTGTGGCCGATGACGAGAAGTTCACCCCGAACAGGGGCTTGTATCTGAGTTGCGGAACACCCGGAAGAATAGAATCCAGGAATCCGTACCAGGAATCGTTTTCAGAGTTGCCGCTCATGCCCGTCATCACAGCGTCTATGCCGCCAGCGGTCATATCGGCCAAAACCTGCTTGAGAGTATCCTGAGAGGGTGAATCAAACAGTTTTACACCCTCCAGCGTGCAGTATGCGTTGTCAGCGCTCTCAGCCATGAGTACCGATACCGCAGCCTCGCTGCATATCTCACCCTCCTTTACATGACCGGCCTTGCGTACAAATCCGGAGAACACGGGCGACATCTCATCATGGCTACCCACCAGCGCAGATTCTATCCTGCCTATGCGGAACTGCATCCAGGCGTCATACAGGGCGCTGTCAAATGAGAATCCCTTCTGTGAGTATGTTGAGTTGTAGCCGTGACATTTTGTATGTATTCCTATCAGGGACGATGCGGTATTATGGGTGGACTGCATGAACTGAGTGGGTTTGAGCAGTTGCTCACCCTCACGTACCAGTGCATCCAGGAACAACTCCGTATTTTCAATGCTGCCGAATCCCGTACCCGTTATGATGGCGTCAGGATTCTCTATTCCACCCTCCTGCAGTGCGGACAGTGATGTTGCAAGCGCCCTCTTGAGCAGTTTGCCCATACGGCGGGCGTCACCTGCTGATATGAACTGCTTGAAATCAGGGTCAACGGCACGAACGTAATCCTCCGAGTAACTCAGGGGATTCTCCATCCACTCCTCAGAGAGCGGATTCTGGATTGATATCTGCTTGGCAGACAGAATTTTAACAGATGTCTTTTCCATAATCATTCCACTGCCGATATTACCAATGACGAATCATTTCCGCCAAATCCGAACGAGTTGCAGAGCACATGACGCAACCTGCAACCCTTATGCAGATCCATGTTAGGAACTATGCCGTTCTCCATTGGATTCTTAAATGCATAGTTTACAGGTATGAAACCGTTCCTGAGCGCCAGGATACATATGACCGTCTCTATTGCGCCCGATGCGCTGGTTGTATGACCTGTCATGGACTTGGTCGATGACACCGGCGGCAGTTCCCGGCCGAAAACACGCATCATAGCCTGGCTCTCGCTCTCGTCGTTATTGGGAGTTCCCGTACCGTGAGCGTTCACGTAATCTATGTCCGACGGCTTTAAGCCAGCCTCCTTAAGTGCTTTGCTCATAGCAAGATATGCACCTTCTCCATCAGGCGATGAAGCGGTCTGGTGGAATGCGTCGCAGGCATTTCCGTAACCTGACAGACGTGCCAGGGCCTTGGCGTTTCTGGCTGCCGCATGACCGGCCTCCTCAAGCACCACAAAGGCTGCACCCTCACCCAGATTCAGTCCCGCACGATTGGCATCGAACGGACGGCACTGGCTGTGATCCAGTATCATCAGCGAGTTGAAACCGTTCAGGTGGAACTTGGTTATGCATTCTGAACCTCCCGCCACAACGATATCGGCCTCACCCAGACGAATCATATCGGCAGCCATCTCAATGGCGTTTGCGGCCGATGAACATGCTGTGGATATGGTAGTTATCATCTTGAAACTACCAAACCTGTCGGCTATCATCTCGGAGCACGAACCGCAGTCATGGGTGCTGATGTAAGCGTTACGGCTGTCATTCTCAATGAAATCCAGGTAGTACTGCTCACTCTTATCCATACCGCCTACGGTAGTGCCGTTTACAAAACCGCACTCCTTAAGGTCATCACGACTGAGTCCGGCCTGTCCCAGAGCCTCATGCAGGGCAATCATTCCCATCAGTGCCGTACGGGTTGTGGGAGTACCGGGAGCAATACCCATAAGGCGCTCCATCTCCTCGTCGGACAGTTTGACCTCACCTACCGGAAACTCCGTATGCTCAGTCTTGAGGTATTTGAGAGGCCCCACGCCGGTACGTACCTGCAGAAGCGAATCAAGCACCTGTCCGCAATCCTGGCCTATAGCACTGACAATGCCGCAGCCGGTTATCAGCACTGATCTCTGAGACATTATCTGGTGCGGTTTTTCTGAATGAAATCAGCCATCACGTTGATGGACTTGAATATCTCCTTGCCCTTGGCAGGATCCTGCAGCTTGATGCCGTAGTTCTTCTCCATGAGAACGATAAGTTCCAGTGCATCAATTGAATCAAGGCCAAGGCCTTCACCAAACAGAGGGGCGTCGTTGTCAATGTCCTCGGGCTTGACGTCCTCAAGGTTAAGTACCTCAATAATCTCCTGCTTCAGTTTAAGAATCAACTCTTCCATAATATCATTTGTTTAAGTTATTAATCATCAATTGCAATTGTCCTGCCAGCCACCCGGTATCGGCCGCATCCTCCCTGCTTATCAGGGTCACAAAGACCTGAAAATCATCATTCATACGGCTGTCCACCCATCCGGCAAGTATGCTCTCCGTATCGGCGTCCTGGAATGCGCAAGCCAGATGAAACGCCATCTGTGATGCATCGGGTTCTTCCAGAACATAGAATGATGTCTCGCCGCGCCAGTGGTTGCGTATGGCAATCTCACCGGTCACGATGTTAGGCAGGGTATATACAAACAGTGCCGGACTTGGATAATAATTATCCTTATCCTGTATTGTTTCCTGATAATTGCGGTCGGCGCAAAGTGAAGCCGTTGAGCCGAATAGCACTATGGCGCGGCTCCGGATAAACTCTTCGCTATCACATCTGCGCTCACCTACATTCTTGAGCAGCAACTCAGTAGCCACAAATCCGGCCTTGCTCAGGGTATCCATTTTGTAGAATTTGGGCCAATCGCCTATATGAGTGCGATACAAATCCGTCAGATTGGCATTACCCTGGTTCAGCACAACAAAGTCAAGTCCTCTACGCTCCATACCTACTCCACGAATCTGTATAACAGGGCGGCATTGCTTCCGCCGAATCCTGACAGCAGTTTAATGAACTCGCTGCCGTTGCACTCTCTTGTCTCGCTGCTCACGCTTACCGGATAGGTTGTTCCCTGCTCCCGGTAACCGCGTGTGGCAAGCACCGTATTGTCACGCACCGCATACATGGAAAGAATGCTCTCCATTATGCCTGCGGCGCCCATTGTATGTCCGTAATAGCCCTTAAGACCCGTTACCGGTACGTCTATCAGTCCGGCGCGATACAGGGCTATTGACTCCATCTCGTCATTGTATGCGGTTGCGGTTCCGTGTACGTTCACAAACGCCAGTTCCCCACGGTGGCACTCCTTAAGAACCTCCATAAGACACAGGTAACTGCCCTCGCCCGTACGTGACGGTCCCGATATATGATTGGCGTCATTGCGTATGGCGCCACATACAAGTTCCCAGCCGCTCTTCTTCCCATCCGATGCCTCCAGCACCACAGTAGCGGCACATTCACCCAGATTCAGCCCCTTGCGGTCCTTGTCAAACGGACGGCACGGCTCATCGGATATGGCCTTGAATGAGAGGAATCCCGATATGATAAACGGTGACTGCTCATCGGCCCCAATCACAACGGCATAGTCGTAACGTCCGCTGCGCAGGGCACGCATGGCCTCTATCTGTGCGCATACGCCCGATATGCAGGCGTTGCAGACCACGATCGGTTTTCCGGGATTGCCAAAGAAACGCATCACCTCACGTGCGGCCTTGGCCAGCAGTACACGCTCCTGATCCACTCCCTCCTGAGACTGTCCCAGGAGTGAAACATTACCCTTGGTGGTGGATATGATAAAGAGCACCCTCTCTGACGAGGCATCTATGCCGGCATCCCTTAAAGCCTGGACCGATGAGCAAAGCAGGAACTTCTCAAAGAAGGTATAATTGCCCTGTATGCCAAGTTCGGCGCAAAGACCGTCAATTACGGCGCGGTCCACGCGTGAGAGCACAAAAGGCGTGGTTATATTGCCCATAGACTCATAACGCGCCAGTCCTGACCTGCCGGCCTTGACGCTGTCGTAGTTGGAACGTGAGGTTGTTCCCAGCGGCGACACCACGTTATCTGCTATGCATCTTATCAATCGAGCCATCTCTTTTTCCACTCCTCATAGAAATCCGGATTGATCCATACCAACTGGTAGTTCAGGTCCATGAACACCTGCACGGAATGGCCTGTGGCAAGCACATCACCCGTCTCAGGATTCTTTATCTCATAGTCAAACACTATCTTGGCGGCATCGGTCGGCTTGTAGGTAATGGTTATCTCCGGCTTCATATCGTATGTGATGGGACTCTTGTACTTGAAAGAGATCTCCACCAGCGGAGCATAATAACCGTTGCCGAATATATCCAGATAGGCTATCCCGTACTCCCGTCCGAATGCCTCACGGGCATCCTCAAAGTACATCATGTATGAGCCGTGCCATACAATGTTCATGGAATCCACCTCACTGAAGCGGATCTTGAGCGGTACGGTAGTCTTAAGTTCCTTCATATCAATCCTAAATATCAGTCCTGCAGTGCAATCTTAAGGTCTGTCTCGGCAATCACCTCATCGGCCACCTGTACGGTTGCATGTACCAGTGTAACCTGAAACACCTCCTGCACTACATCTATCGTCGTTGTCAGCACCTCGCCCACCAGCGGAGTACGCATCACGCTGAAATTAGTAATGGCGCCAATTACTCCAATCTTTACTCTCTCGCCCGATGACAGGCTCTTGTATCCCATTCTGGCGGCGCAGGTCTGAGCAATGTTCTCATTCAGACCGGCCACGCTCAAATGCCCTTCATCGGCAAATATGTTGTCAGGTCTGACCTCAAGAGCGGTAACGGTACGAACCGGATCGTAATGAACCAGACGGTCTATCATCACGAACGGCTCCTGCTGCGGCAGGAGTTTGTGTACATCTACCTTTTCAAACTCATTCATCAGTCCTTCCAGAAATCATAGTAGTTGAACCACTGCGTGGGATACATCCTGACCACTTTCTCCAACTCTGAGGCAAAATTCTGAGCCATATCGGCCATACGTGCCCTGAGCGGGAGCGATTCATCCTGTCTGATATCCCTGACATAAACCTTGTACGCTCCGTGACTGCGCATTGAGAATACGGCCAGCATGGGAACCTCCTTCTGCACGGCCAGGGCAAACGGTCCCATAGGGAACTGCGCCTCCTTGCCCAGGAACATGCACTTGATTGATTTGGCCGATCCGAACAGGCGGTCACCCGTCATGCTCACAATCTCACCGCGGTCTATGGCCGCATTCATGCTGAAGATATGTGACATGCTCTCATCGACCTCAATCAGGTTCACGTTGTGCATGGCCAGGATCTTACGTCTGAAATCCATCATAACCTGGGTCTCACCGCCGTAAAACAGGCCGTTTACCCTCTTACGGGTCGATGTCAGACCGTAGCCTACCATCTCGTAGTTGCCGGCATGTGAACTCAACTGCACAAATCCGCTCTCACCGCCCACCAGTTCCATGAACCTTTCGTTGCCGTCCAGTTCATACCGGAACTTCTTACCGGCATAGGCTGCGTATCGGTCTATAATGACCTGGCCGAAACGGTAATGGTTGGCGTAGACCTTGAGGAAAGACTTTATCCGGCCAAAGCCGAAACGCTGTCTGAAGAATCTGTAGGTTGCCAGATAACTGTCATGATGAAAGATCATATAAAACGGCACCACTATCGCCATGAAACAATAGATGATATGCCTGTCAACCACCTTCATCAGGACCACCAGCGACCGTATCATCCACGGCAGACCGTCAGTCCTACCCTTCCACTCCTTGGGTTTACCCCCTTTCTTAGCCAAGCTTGCTCTCCAGATAGTCACAGAACGCGCTGAAGGTCTTTACTCCAGCCATCTCCTCACTCTTGATCTTGACTCCGAATGTCTTCTCAACAATTACTACGATGTCAATAAAGTCCAGGCTGTCTATGCCCAGGTCTTTCTTGAGCAGTGCATCGGGGCAGATCTTCTCCTCGTCAATTTCAAGATCCTCGATCATGAAATTTTTGACTTTGGCTTCAATCTCTTTTCTGTCCATATGTTATTACTTGTTTGATTATTTCAGTTTACAAACCATGATACTGTGACCTCCCTGGCCCAGATTGTCATGAATGGTCTCCACCTTCATGCCGGCCTGCTCCACCAGACGCTCCATGCACTCCGAGTGGTACATCTTGCTGTTTCCGTTGGCAATGGCGGTGAAATAGAGGCTGGTCATGGTCAGGCACAACGCACCCGGCTCAAACTTCTGGCGGTCCCAGAATGTCTCCATTATGTAAAGGCGGGTATCCTTGTCCATGGCACCGGTGGCACGGGTAAGAATACTCAGTATCTCTTCCTCCGAGAAGCAGTCCAGGAACTGGCTCATCCAGATAGCGTCAAAATGACGTCCCTGGGGGAACTTCTGCGCACGGTCCAGCAGGTTGATACCAAATCCCTCTATGCGGTCGGCACCCTTCTGTCCTGTGGTCTGCTTGCGCATCATCTCCAACTGCTGCGGCAGATCCATGATGGTAACCTTTACCTTGTCGCTGTAATCGACGCATCGCATTGCCCATCGGCCCGTATTACCACCCACATCTACCAATGACTCGGTCTTTGCTCCGTCAAACACAATCTTGAGGGCCTCGTCAAACGAGTGGTCCGAGTAGAAATGGTCAAATCCGAACCAGCTCTTCTGTACCTGCTCGGGCAGCTCAGAGAGTCCCTCATATACAGTAGGCCAGCTTCCAAAGTGCTCCAGGCCTGCGGGACGACCCTCCTTGAGTGATTCCTCAAGCTTGAACCAGCCCTCATAATTGACGTCATGATTAAAGTCAATGTTAACGCGGGTGATGGGATTTGTAAGCAGAAACCAGCCTGTCTTGGAAAGGCGGAAACGGTCCGTATCAGGATCCAGCAAAACTGTGCCTATAGACAGAGATGCCTCGGTGAGCACCTTTACGGCGTAGAGTGACAACTTGGTCTTATCGGCTATCTCCTGCTGGGTAAGACCATCTACGTTATCACGCAGAAGGTCCAGTATTCCGAACTTTATCATCAGGCGTGATGCCTGGAAAACTATCGGGCCCCATGCTATGAATTCCGCAAGACGCTGTGCGTCGCGGGCGCTCAGGTGCTCTTTGGTGTAAGCCTCCTTCAAGGCTGGTGACAGATTCATATCTTCTTGATTACAAGTGCACTGTTGGTTCCTCCGAATCCAAAGGAATTTGACAGTATAGTCCTTAATTCAGTCTGTTTGGTCTCGGCGACAATGTTTAGTTTGGCCGAGTACTCATCAGGGTTCTCAAAGTTGATGTTGGGAGCCACAAAGCCGTTGTTGAGCATGAGCGTGCAGTAGACTGCCTCACTGGCGCCTGCCATCCAGCACTCATGTCCGGTCATGGACTTGGTGGAACTTATCCATGCCTTGCGTCCCTCAAAGAGACGTGCCAGTGCCACGGCCTCAAACATATCACCCTGCGGTGTGGATGTGGCATGCGCATTGATATAGTCAACGTCATCGGGCTGCACATCGGCCTGCTTTAAGGCACGGCTCATGGCCAGGAACGATGCATCGGAATTGGGCTGCGATATACCGCCCGTGCCATTTGATGAGAATCCGTAACCGGCAACCTCGGCCAATATCTTTGCGCCGCGCTTTACGGCATGGTCATAATCCTCAAGCACCAGAGCCGCAGCACCGCCGCTGGGAACCAGTCCGTCGCGGTCACGGTCAAACGGACGTGAGGCCTTCTGCGGCTCATCCATACGTACCGAGAATGCTGACAGGGCATCAAACGATGCCATAGAGAGATAGTTGGTCTCCTGTGCACCTCCGCACAGAACCATATCCTGCAGCCCCTGCTGTATCATCATGTACCCTATTCCTATGGCGTGTGATCCGCTGGCGCATGCAGCACTCAGCGTAAAGTTCACACCGCGCAGATGGAATACGGTACTCATATTCATGTTGACGGTCGAGTTCATGGACTGGAATATAAGGCCCGATCCAAGCATGGCGCTGTCCTTGTACTCCTCCATGATACGGTTGGTCTCAATAACAGGTTTGGCCGATGAATCATTACCGAATATCACGCCAACTTCATTGGCCAACAGATAATCATCATCTATCCCGGCATTTGCAAAAGCCTCGCGTGATGCCATGAATGCATATTCAGCCTCCTCGCTCATACCGGCACGCAGACGGCGGTCCAGCACACCTTTCAGTACCGGTGCGGGAACAATACCTGTCAGCAGAGAGCGGTAGCCATACTCCTTACGTGCAGGATCTATGCCTATTCCGGATTTGCCTTCAAACAATGAAGCCCTTACCTGGTCAAGATTCTGACCCAGGCAACTCCATATTCCCATTCCTGTTATTACAACTCTTCCCATCAGAAATATTCTGTTATTACCATTCAATACCCAGACGCAGGCCTACGCTTGACAGGTTCCTGCGCTCCGTTAAGGTATTGTAGCTACTTATACTATTGTCCCAATAACTTTCCGTATAGTCAAAGGGTGCATAGAATGAACCGCATGCCTGTATTGAGAAAGCAAAATCACGGTCCGAAGCAAACCTGAAACCGAATGACAGGTCTGCGTACGGTTTGGCACCTTCATTGAAGAATGAACCCATCTTCATCTGAACTGTCGGCGAAATCTTGGTCCTGTAATTGAAGATGTACTTGGCTGCAGCATATATCGGAACGTAAGCGTCACCGGGTGCCACATGCAGGCCTATACCCAAGCCAACAAACATATTGGGTGTATAGTAGAATCCGTGTGTGGTTGAAATGTCCATTCCGGTTCCAAGTCCATTCACATAGAACAGGTTTGAATACTCCAGATGTCCCTGATAGCCACTGGGTTCACGTACTCCGTTAACAACAACCTGTGCATTGGCCGAATAAGCCATTGCAGCAAACAATAAAGAAACAAGAATCTTTTTCATATAATCTGTTTTGAACTATTGAAAATCATGTATAGAGACCACCGTTAACGGATATCACCTCACCTGTAATGTAGGCTGCATCGTCCGAAACCAGGAAACCTACGGCCGATGCCACCTCCTCGGGCTTTCCGAACCGGCCCACAGGAATCATCTTCTTGAGTTCATCCTCAGGGAGTTCCTTGGTCATATCGGTAGCAATGAATCCTGGGGCCACGGCATTGACGGTAACCTTGCGTGCAGCGACCTCCTGTGCAAGAGCCTTGGTGGCACCTATCAGTGCGGCCTTGGCAGCCGAGTAGTTGGTCTGGCCGGGCAGACCCTTGATGCCTGACAATGAAGCCATGTTCACTATCCTGCCCCAGCGTTTGGAGAGCATATTCTTGAGCACACGGCGTGTCAGGAAGAAGAAACTGTTCAGGTTTGTGTTCAGGACGCTGTTCCAGTCATCATCCTGCATGAATATCATCAGGTTATCACGGCGTATTCCGGCATTGTTTACCAGAACGGCGATATAGTCCTCCGGATGAGCATCCTGCCATTTGTCAACCGCAGCCTCAACCTCGGCCTGGACTGATACGTCAAAAGGCATCAGTTCTGCCTGACCTCCTGCCTCCTCTACGAGACGCTTGGTCTCTAAGGCTGCTTCCTCGTTTGATTTATAGTTGATGAGAACCGGATATCCCTGTGCTGCAAGCTTTAAGCAGACAGCCCTTCCTAGTCCTCTTGATCCACCTGTTACCAGCGCGTATTTCATACTAGTATGATTTATTATACTATCATAGATATATTAACTTGCAAAATAACCTAAAAAAGCCGATATAGCCAAATTATTTTTACTACCTTCGCGGCCGAATCAAGCCGAAATAGCTCAGTTGGTAGAGCAACGCATTCGTAATGCGTAGGTCGCGGGTTCGAGTCCCGCCTTCGGCTCAAAAAAAATAAGACGCCCTACTGGACGTCTTATTTTTTTTGCACCGAAGGCTATTCCTTAGAAGAGATAACCAACTGAGATGCTGAAACCGCTCTCCTTGTAGTTGAAATTATCCTTATTCTGTGCACGGTTGAGCAGACCAAGGTCATAACCTAACTTTACACGGATAACATCCTGGATATCGCACCATGCACCCATTCCCAGGCCAAGGCCGAAACGGCTGATGTCATCTCCGTAATAATCATAAGTAGTATTGCCGTTCTTGCCATTCTTTGAAAGGCCTACATAGATTGAAGGTCCTGCATAAACAGAAAGATTGAAACCGTCAGCCAGTTCAAAACCGTAGTTTACATCAACCGGAATCTTAATACCCCATGAAGAGTACTTGGTATCACCCAGAAGGGCATCTTTTTCAGTTCTTCCGAAATAGCTGACCTCCAGACCGGGCTGAATGCCAAGTGCGTCTGCAATCTCAAAATTCATAGCGCCTCCCAGGAAGAAACCGGGATTTGAGTTTTTAGTAGTAGTGGTTGTGTTACCTACTGTAGTCTTTCCTGTAGAAGTAATGCTCTGGAATCCCAGATAAGCAACCTGAGCGTTAACTGCACTGAATGACAGAATCGCTGCTGCGATTACCAATAATTTTTTCATAATCCTTTTTGTTTGGTTAATAAATATGCTGCAAATATAAGTTTATTTCAATAAAACCAACCATTTCATCGGTTTTTTTCACCTATTCCAAAGTATACTCGGGCAGTTTGTCCAAAGCAGGAGTCTCATAATTTGAAATACGCAGACGGAAACGGCGCAGTTCATCGAGAGTATGCTGAGGCTTTGTGCAATCGTCCGGAATAGGCATATTCGAGAATGTCTGGAAATAAAGCATCAGCGCATCACGCCACCAGATGGCGTCCTTGGCCTGACGCACCAGTTTGTCATGAATCTGGCCGTAACGGTACGGATCCACGTATTTCTCAACGCTCTCCCATGTGCTGATAAAGCCGCGTGCTTCCTGAATACCCTCCTCAAATGTATAGCAAAGCTCGTTCCAAAGGGTACGTCCGCTCTTCATCTTATAATCCCAAGGCAGATGATGGAACCACAGGATGAGTTCCTTGGGACAAGTATCAACATTGTCATAGAGTGAACGGAGAGGCTCGTGGTACTGTGATACCGCATCGGTTCCTGTCTTTGAGGTACGGTCAAAACCTATTCCGTCGGCAGCAGCCTTATGATAGTACGCAGGCTCCCAGTCGGGACGTGAAGAGCGGTCCCAAGGTCCGGGGCCATAGTGACCGGCACCTGAGAAACAGTGGTGCAGGCCCATAGGCATCTCATACTTGACGCAAGCCTCACGTGACTCCAGCAGCATCTTAGCCACCGGCTCCACAAATTTCTTATCGGCTGTGAAGGTCTGCTTGATCCACTCATCGATGATCTGCTCAGAACTCAGGTCCGGATTCCATGCCATGCGGCCGAATGCATACCAGTTGGCCTGAGCCATGTGGTGTCCGCACCAGTTTACACTGTCACCTATATTTGTAACACCGGCAATTGCACTCCACTGGGAATTACCATGTACCTTACCCAATGTCTCTGCAGCTACAGTACTACCCTCTCCCTTCTGATAGGTATCGCTGTCCAGGCACTCCTTCCACATGGGGTGCAGATAAACCATATGGTTGCTGTGCCCCAGATACTCCTGGGTAATCTGCATCTCGGCCATCACATTGGTATGTTCCAACTGACCGAACAGCGGGCTGAACGGTTCACGCGGCTGGAAATCAACCGGACCGTTCTTGATCTGGATGATTACGTTGTCACGGAACTGTCCATCCAGCGGCTTGAACTCCTCAACTGCCTGCTTGGCACGGTCGGGTGACTCGGGAGCATAGACGAACGCTCTCCACATCACGATTCCACCGTAGGGTTTCAGGGCATCGGCAATCATATTGGCACCGTCGGCATGGGTGCGACCGTAGTCCTGCGGTCCAGACTGTCCCTCAGAGTTTGCCTTAACCAGGAATCCTCCAAAGTCGGGAATTATGCTGTATATCTCGGCAACCTTATCGTTCCACCACTTGATTACATCCTTATCCAAAGGATCGCTGGTCTTGAGACCGGCCAGATGCTTGGGAGCGGCAAAGTTGAGTGACAGATATACCTTGAGATTATACGGACGGAATATATCGGCCAGTACCTTAACCTTTTCAAGATACTCGCGGCTGAGCATACGGGCATCGGCATTCACGTTATTGAGAACCGTGCCGTTTATGCCGATGGATGCGTTGGCGCGTGCATACTCCTCATACTCGGGACGTATCTTACCGGGCAACTCCTCCCATTTCCAGAGTGACTTGCCGGCATATCCGCGCTCCACAGTCAGGTTTGGGTTATCCCAGTGATTCAGGACACGATATCGGAACGCAGGTTTTTCTGTAACCAGGAACTTGTCCGCAATTTTTATACCACAGTCTGCCAGTCTCTTAAGATAGAACACGGCATACAGTTTGGCTGCATCGGTATTGGCAGTAACTGCCACATGATTTCCGATACAATTGATGCTGAATCCCTCATCACCTAAGGAATTGTTATATATTCCGCTTGCATCAAAGCCTATGTCATTAACCCCAAGGGCATTAAGATCTATCCGCTTACTCTCTATCTTCCAAACGGCCACATCAGAAGGTC
>JAFXMB010000159.1 GCA_017530735.1 Bacteroidaceae bacterium
GCAAGGGCAATAGCCTCCGATATGTAGAACTGCTCCTGCACCTTTATCCCCTTAGGATGCGCCAGGATACTGAACAGCAGGTTCTTGCCCTGCTCAGACTCCCAGGTGTTACCCTTCTGTCCGCGGCCGGCTGTCTGGAAATCGGCCACCGCTACCTCATAATCATAGGCGGGATCACCGCCGTTCAATTCACGCAGATAGGTGTTGGTTGAACCTATGCTGTCACTTCTGTGCCACTTTATCTTTTTCATCATTCCATCGGCGGAAAAAACGCCTCTTCTATATGTTCCACTTTAAAATCACCTCCGTCTGTCACAACGGAAATTATATCAAACCTGACCTCCATGTTTATCTGATTGAGCCGCAGGTATGCATCGGCCGAATGTACTATGCTCCTTATCTTGCGGTCAGTCACAAAATCCTGCGGATCACCCCACTCGGTTCCGCTGCGTGTCTTTACCTCGACGAACACTATTACATTGTCTTTTGTCACCACCAGGTCCAGATCCTTGTGGCCGCAGTGCCAGTCACGGTCCTGTATGGTATAACCCTGCTGCTTCAGATACTCGGCAGCGATATCTTCACCTTCGTGCCCCAGAATGTTGTGCTTTGCCATGTTTGTCAGAATTTATACGGCAAAAATACTTATATATTGACTTAAAATCAATACCTTCGTGTCATCAGTAGGTCATTATGGAGAAAAAGAAACACCCGGTACGGAATGAACGCTACAGTTTCCTGGTCAATGCTGATGAAAAGCAGACCATAGAAAATTACCTGCGCAAATACAGGATCGGTAACCGTAGCCGTTGGATGAGAGAAACTCTCATGACTTTCATAATCAAGAACCTGGATCAGGACTATCCCACCCTGTTCAACGAACAGGAGATGCGCCGATGACACAGCAGGAGCAGGACATCAGATTCATGAAAATGGCCTTTGACGAGGCCAAGGCCGCTGCGTCAGAGGGAGAGATTCCCGTAGGTGCCGTAGTGGTATGCAAGGGCATGGTGATAGCCCGAGCCCACAATCTGACAGAGACCCTGACCGATGTCACCGCCCACGCTGAGATGCAGGCAATCACTGCCGCCGCCTCATATCTGGGAGGCAAATATCTGGACCAATGCACGCTCTATGTCACCCTTGAGCCCTGCACCATGTGTGCCGGCGCCATAGGCTGGTCACAACTGCAACGTCTGGTCTACGGAGCAAGTGATGAAAAACGCGGTTATACCCTTTACGCGCCCAAAGCCCTCCATCCCAAGACAGAGGTCACATCAGGCGTAATGGCCGATGAATGCGCCAAAATAGTGCAGGAATTCTTCCGTAAGAAGAGGTAAGAATTAGAGATCCTTGCGGTACTTTCCCTCATCTTCATCCTCAAGCATGCTCAGATAACTGTTGTAGCGGGAAATGTGGATTTTTCCCGTTTCCACCGCACGTTTTACGGCGCAGTCGGGCTCGGTGGTATGCATGCAGTTGCCGTAACGGCAATCGGCGGAGTACTTGAAAATCTCGGGGAAGTAGTGGCTGATCTCCTCATGCTCCATATCAAATGTGCCGAACCCCTTGATACCCGGAGTGTCAATGATCCATCCGCCCTCGGGAAGCGGGAACATCTCGGAGAATGTGGTGGTATGCATACCTGTGTCATGTTTCTCGGAAATCTCACCGGTACGCTGGTTAAGTTCAGGCAGGATGCGGTTCACAAGAGTGCTCTTGCCCACACCTGAGTTGCCTGCAATAAGAGTCACCTTATCTTTAAGCGCGGCACGTACGGTGTCGGTTCCGTCACCGTGCAGGGCGTCACACTGAATGCAATCGTAACCTATCTCCTGATATATGGAGAAGAGTTCCTGAAGCGTGGCCTTATCCTCATCGTTCAGCAGATCGGACTTGTTGAAGACCAGTATCACCGGAACCCTGTAGGCCCAGGCCGATGCCAGGAATCTGTCGATGAAAACGGGCGATGTTACCGGATGGTTGACCGTAACCACCAGCATGCACTGGTCCAGGTTGCAGGCCAGGATGTGTGACTGTTTGGAAAGATTAGAGGAACGCCGGATGATGTAGTTCCTGCGTTCCTCTATGTTTGTTATGTATGCCGGCTCACCTTCACGTGCCGGAGCATACTCCACGTAGTCACCCACGGCTACGGGATTTGTACTTTTTATGCCTTTGATGCGGAATGTACCCTTTATACGGCACTCCTGATCATGTCCGTCATCTGAACGTACCAGATAACTGCTGCCGGTATTACGAATAACCAGTCCGCGCATCAAAACAATTATACGGTCATGATCTCTTTTTCCTTCTCGGCAAAGAGCTCATCGGCCTTCTTGATATACTTGTCGTGAAGTTTCTGCAGTTTCTCCTCGGCATCCTTCTCGGCATCCTCGGGCAGTCCGTCCTTCTGGGCCTTCTTAAGGGTATCCAGAGTGTTACGACGGGTGTTACGGATGGAAATCTTGGACTCCTCGTTCACCTTTCCGCTCTGCTTAACCAGGTCACGACGGCGCTCCTCGGTAAGCGGGGGAATAGCCAGACGGATAACCTCACCGTTGTTGGTGGGCATGATACCTACTGCAGAGTCAATGATAGCCTTCTCAATGACCTTAATCATATTCTTGTCCCACGGACGTATGGCAATGGTACGGGGATCAGGAGTGGAAAGTGCGGCAACATTGTTGAGTGCAACCATTGATCCGTATGAGTCAACACGGATATCATCCAGGATGCGGACATTGGCCTTACCGGCACGGATATGGGCGAACTCATCCTCCAGATGCATGATGGCCATTTCCATCTGCTCCTCAGCTTCGCTGAGACAAATATTTACATCTAACATAACTTTGACTTTATTTCGATAAAGCAAAGATAAACCATTTTCTTTCAATTAACCATATTAAATTAGTAAATTTGCGTCACTATAAAGGAGAAGGACCTGATGCTGACCGATTGTGCCAAAATTCTGGAAGGATTCAACACTATATCTCTTGATGAGATGTCGTCCATCCGTCTCATGAACAGGATTGACAGCAAGTACCTGGCTAATGAGGAACAACTGTCAAGGCTTCTTGAGTTGGCCCGTGACCAGTATATGGTACAGTCCATAAACGGCATCCTCCAGTCTGAGTACACCACCCAGTATTTTGATGACAGGTTCAACACAATGTATCTGAACCACCACAACGGACGCCTCACAAGGCAGAAGGTCCGCATCCGCACCTATGTTGACACCGGCGACAACTTCTTTGAGGTAAAACTCAAGAACAACCACGGCCGAACCAAGAAAAAACGCATACATCTGACCGGGGCCGACACGTACGTCCAGGACGGTGCCGCCCAGTTCCTTGAGGAGCACGCAATGCTCCCCATACCGCTCAGCGATATGACACCCAAGGTGGCAAACCGCTTCAGAAGGATAACACTTGTCAACAACGCCAAGACAGAACGTCTTACCATAGACCGCCAGCTCACCTTCCATAATGCAGAGACAGGTCTGGACCGCAGCATGGACAATCTGGTGGTCATTGAGGTGAAACGTGACGGCAACACATACTCACCCATACAGGAGCTGCTGCGTCAACTCCGCATCTTCCCGAGCGGATTCAGCAAGTACTGCATCGGAATGGCACTCACCACTCCGGACATCAAGCGCAACAGGTTCAAGGAAAGAATTAGGAAAATTGAAAAAATCACATCAATATGCTTATGAATTTATTAGCCCCCCTGGCGGGCGGACTTAGCCAGCTGGCTGCTGCAGCCTCCGAAGAGGAAGAGCTGTTCGGCGATGCACGCCAGCCGTAGACCATCGAGAGGAACTGCACGTAGTCCTTGTCGCCGAACTCCTGGTTGGTCCCCTGCCACCGGGC
>JAFXMB010000160.1 GCA_017530735.1 Bacteroidaceae bacterium
GTCATTTCTTCTTGGGGTTAAGTGTTATGAAAGGTATTATCATCTCCTCAAGCGATACGCCTCCGTGCTGGAAGGTCTCCTTGTAGAATGATGCAAAGTTGTTGAAGTTGTTCTGATATACAAAATAGTCCGCCTCGGTACAGAAGATATATGATGTGCTCACGTTGGGTGAGGGCAGGTGGGCCTTGAGCGGCTCGCTTATCTCATATACATCCTTTGCGTTGAATCCCAGGTTCTTACCCAGTTTGTAGCGCAGGTTGGTGTTGGTGGTGCGGTCACCTGCTATCTTGACGGCGTGATTGACCATGATACTGCCGTGATCGGTCGTGATCATGACCTTACGGCCGGTGGCAGCCATGGAGCGGAACAGTTCACGTACCGATGAGTGGCGGAACCAGGAGAGTATCAGGCTGCGGTAAGCGGCCTCGTCATTTGCCAGTTCACGCATCATGCGGGAGTCTGTCTTGGAGTGTGACAGTATGTCAATGAAGTTCACAACCACCACGTTCAGGTCATTCTGAAGCAGGTTGTTGAACTGGCTTATCAGTTTATCGGCCGATGCGGAATCGTTCACCTTGTTATATGAAAAGGTGTCCTTGCGGCGGTAACGTTCTATCTGAGTCTGAATAAGGGGCGACTCGTTTATGTTCTTGCCCTCCTCGGAGTCCTCATCGACCCAAAGGTCCGGGAACATACGGCTAATCTGCTCGGGCATGAGTCCGGAGAATATGGCGTTGCGGGAGTACTGTGTGGCGGTGGGCAGGATGCTGTAGTAGAGTTGCTCCTCAAAGCTGAAGAGTTCGGCCAGTTCCTGACTCAGTATGCGCCACTGGTCATAACGGAAGTTATCCATCACAATCAGGAACAGTTTTTCGCCACTGTCCAATGCCGGGAAGATAAATTTCTTGAAGAGGTCGGGACTCATGACGGGGCTCTTTTCACGGTCCTTCATCCAGTCCATATAGTTGCGCTTTATGAACTTGGCAAAGGCGGCGTTAGCCTCGGTTTTCTGCATCTTGAGCATGTCATGCATGGAACTGTCAGCCTCCTTGAGTTCAAGTTCCCAGTATACCAGCTGGCGGTATACCTCTATCCAGTCATCGGCTGTAAGGGAGTCATTGATCTGCATGCTCAGACGACCGAAGTTCTGCTGGTAGTTGCGGTCTGTCTCGGCAGTGACTATATCACGTTTGTGTATGTTCTTTTTCAGTGACAGCAGTATCTGGTTGGGGTGGACGGGTTTGATAAGGTAATCGGCAATCTTGGAGCCGATGGCCTGGTCCATGATATTCTCCTCCTCACTCTTGGTTACCATGACGACGGGGATGTTGGGATCTATCTCCTTGATGTGTGACAGAGTCTCAAGACCGCTCATTCCCACCATGTGCTCGTCAAGCAGCACCAGGTCATACTGACGCTGACGGCACATGTCCAATGCGTCGTGGCCGTTGGTGACAGTATCCACCTCATATCCCTTGTTCTCAAGGAACATGATATGGGCTCTGAGCAGATCAATCTCGTCATCGACCCAAAGCAGCGTACCGTTCTTAATCTCCGTCTTCTCCATCCTGGGCGTATTCTTCAAAGAGTGTGGCTCCGTCAATGTCAAACTCCGGTATGTTCAGGAAGTGTTCCTCGTAGAACTCCTGGTAGTCGTTGAAACTGAAGTGCTTAAGAAGCGTCTCCAGATTCTTGCGCGTTATCACGACTGCCTTTATTCCACTCAACTTGCTGGCCATATCGGCGTCTTCATACAGATTGCGCTGATAGACGTAAGCCTCGTCAAAGTTAAGAAATTCTCCGACTATCATCATGCCTATTCCCTGCTCAGTTTCAAAACTGATGTCAAAGTTTCTCATCATGTAGTTGGTGAAGTTGAATCTGGCCACCTCAAACAGCAGTTGGTTCTGGTTGAGTTCTCCCTCGGGATAGGCCAGAAGGAATATGAAAGGCTCGTACCGTTCGGGGCTGAACTCAGGTATCTCACTCTTGGCGGTGTCGCTCTGTGCGGTGCCGTTACGACGGTCCCAGATTGAACTGAATGACGTGGACTGGAGTATCCTTCCGTTCTGGATGCCCTGTGCAATCAGGCCTGCCAGTTCACTTATCTCATTCTGGGGGTATTTGGTTACTATCTCTTTGAGTTTTTCCAGGAAGGTGTCAGTATCACCCGCCTGAAGGTCCAGGGCGGCATCCAGGAACATGAACTTGGCGCGGTGTGCTCCCTTGGGATATTTGCCGGCCGATATCTCGCAGTTGTTCTTTACCGTCAGGCGGTCACCTTTGCGGAATGCGTCATAAGTGACTACATAGATTGAATCTTCGCGGTGCTTTCCGTATCGGGCGTTGTCGATATAGTCCGGATCGCAGACCATCACCGTGTAATCACTCTCGGGATAGAGTCTCTGCATACGGTTACGGCAACTGTCCGCCATGTCAGACCTGCCCCAGAGCGAGTACATGAGATAGAGGTTGTACAGGGCGTCATCGGCCTCCTGGGCATCGGGATAGTCATTGACTATTCGTGTCAGTGAGGTTTCGGCATCGGGATACTCTTCAAGACGGTCCTTGTAGATTATTCCCTGTTGCAGGAGAGCCTCTGTCAGGAGCTGGTCAGATTTGGTCCGCTGCTCGTCGGAGAAGGGTATCTGCTGCAGGTAGTATTCGCGTTTGTAGGGGTCAGTCTCCTGCGGTGTTACGGCAATGGAGTCAACAATGATATCACCCAGGGTGTCAGGTTCCAGACCCGATAGGTCTGCCATACTTGCGTCGGCAAGTTCTGTCATGGGGGCAAGGGTGGTCTTGTTTGACCTGCGCCAGTTGTCCTCCAGTTTACGGTCACCCCACTGCTTTGCAAACTCTTTTCTGCCACGCTCAACGGCATTCGTGTTGTAGAAATACCACTGTCCTGCCTGGGTGTTGTCATCGGCCTGTATGGAGAGTTCCGATGCGGCTCCCTTGCGTGCGGCTTCCTTCTCTTCCTGTTTGCGGCGTTCCTCCTCAAGACGGTCTTTCTCCTTCTGCTCCTCAATCACCTTGTCAATGATGCTGTAGAGTCTCTCCTCGGGGAGGGTGGATAGCCATTGCAGACTGTCCTGCATCTTTACGGTCTCTGAGCATTTTACCAGATCCTCCAGTACCTCGGAGCGCAGTTTTACGGTGGCGTACTCCTTATGTGTGGAACCTATCATTCCCACTGCCTGTGAATAGCAGCGGGATGCGTTGGGGTAGTCCTTCATGTTCCAGTAGAGGTTGGCCATGGTGAGCAGCAGGATTCCCTTCTCGGGTGATGCCTTGTCACTCTTATCGGCTCCCTCATTGTAGAGTTTGAGCGCAGTGGCGGTGTCTCCGCGCATCAGGTGGATATTACCCATGGCATAATAGACCTGGTCCAGTTTCTCCTTGTTGTTGGGGTCCCGCTCCATGCGCTTGAGTTTCTTCATTATCTTGCGCAGGTTGCCGTTTTGGGCCATGGTCTCGGTCTGCTGTATGCGGGCATGGAACGCTATGTCATGCGGCGGACTCATGCGGACAACCTTTCCGAACATACGGTAGGCGTCGTCATTGCGGTCAGTGGTCTTGTAGAGTTGGGCAAGCAGATATCTTTCACGTATGCGCTGCAGTTTGCTCACTCCCTTGCGGTTTATGGCCTCCTCCAACAGCGGGATGCTCTCCTCAAAACGCTCCTGGTTCAGCAGATGTGAGGCAAAACGGGTCTGATAATCCAGATGTCGGGCCACGCTTGTCTTTGTCTGGCCGGAACGCTGGAACAGCTCTTCGGCCTCATAGTACCAACCCAGTTCAGAGTAGCACTGGGCCATCTTGTACTGAGCCTCGGCAACAATCTCGGGCTCGTCAAAATAGAGTTTGGTGATGTACGAGTATGTGCTTGAGGCCTCAATGAAATCACCCTTCTGGCGCTGTGCATCGGCCATAAGGAACCATGCGTGCCAGAGGAAGGGGTTGTATTCGTTCTTGTTATGGAATGCCTTGTCTGATTCAGACGGAGTGCCTTTCTTTTTCTGGGGCTTTACGGATATGGAGTGCAGTTTGATTCCTTTCTGCGCTTTCTCTATGGCCTTGTCGTAATCCGATGAACCTACGCCGATGACCTTTTCGTCACTTATGGGGTCCAGGTCCAGAATCTCCAGCAGATTGTCCTTCTTGCTCCTTTCCTGTGATTCAAATCCCCTTCTATAGGCTTCACTGCCGTTAAAGTAGACGTTGTATTTTGTGACCAGCGCCTGATATGAACGTGAGGCGGCAGTGTTACGGGATGTGGAACAGCCGGTTACCACTGCAAGCAGCGGCAACATCAGTATGAAAATGGCTGTCCTGGTCCTTGTCATTCCGTTATACCTCGTTCATCATGGAGTAGCACTCCTCCTTTAGTTCGTCAGGCAGTTCAATCTCCCTGGCCTGGAGGCATTCCATCCATTCCCGGACCTCTTGCTGCTGCATGGTATACATCACGTACCGGAACTCCTCGACCTCCTGGTCGGTGTATCCGTCTGAGCTGCGTCCCTTGAAGCGGTCCAGGTCCTCATCGTCAAAATACTGTGCACTGCGCAAACGGGCCTCGGCCAGTTTCTGCTTTTCGCATACCGCATGCTTGCCGCAGCACTCTCCGGCGGGTACGGCGGGCTCAGGCTGCTGTGTCTGATCCTGACTCAAATTGCGTGTTCTGTTATACCTTTCAAGCCGGTACAGAATAATAAGCAACACCAATACTACTGCACAGATATAGTATATCATACTGTTATAACGGAATACTTGATGCTAAATTGCGAAAGTACAAAATCAAATTAAAAAACGAGGACGATTTCTCGTTCTCGTTTCTTTAACCAGTCGGGGTGACTGGATTCGAACCAGCGACCACACGCCCCCCAGACGCGTACTCTAAACCGGGCTGAGCTACACCCCGCTGAGTTTATCTTGCCTTGCGGCTTTCAAAACCGGCGCAAAGGTATTCCTTTTTATGATATTATCCAATATTTAGCCCAAATTTATTTTGAAGATTTCTTAATCTCTTTAATCTTGGCCTTTACGGGCGACTTCTTTTCAGGGCTGTTTATGATGGCCGGCTGCAATGAGAAACTCTCCAGAGGCTTGGCCTCAGTGAATCCCATGGGCACCGTATGTCCGTTCTCGTTGTATTCAAAGCCCACAAAATATCTGGTGTAGGGCTTCATGGTCTCTGTTGAGAAAACAGTGGTGATTGAGAATGTCTGACCGGGTTTGATCTTGAGTTTCTTGGCTGCCAGGACCTGAACGCTCGACTCGCGCTCCACGATTCTGAGGAATACCGGACCTACATAAATACTGTCACCTTCATTTACGACCTGGAAAGTGACATAGCCTTCATCACCTACATGGAGTCTTTCAAGGCCCAGTTCAGGGTCGCTGCACATCTTCAGGTTCTTTCCGAAACTGGGGAAACTGATGAATTGCGCGTGGACTGTGACGGCAATGAAAGCGGTCAGCAGAAGTGAAAACAACTTCTTCATAAGCATTATGGATAGATAGTTCTTATCAAAGATATTGCAAAGATTTGCAATTGTCAAGAAAACGGAGCATTTTAACCTTCGCGGCAGAAATCAAGCATCTCCAGGAAAAGGTCGGCACTTACACTGCACCGGCAGAGTGATCCGTCAGGCCCGGGCAGAAGGGCATCGGCCAACTCCTGATTGTTAAGGCATTCCGTCTTGAGGCTGTCA
>JAFXMB010000161.1 GCA_017530735.1 Bacteroidaceae bacterium
CCCACAAAAACCTAAAAACATAAGACAACTATGGCATACGTAATCAGTGACGACTGCATCGCTTGCGGAACTTGCATCGATGAGTGCCCGTCAGAGGCTATCTCAGAGGGCGATAAGTATTCAATCAACCCTGATCTGTGCGTAGACTGCGGCACTTGCGCCGGTGTCTGCCCTTCAGAGGCTATCCATCCGGGAGAATAATTCCGACGGCAAAAACAATAAAGAGAGGGTCCCCAAAAAGGACCCTCTCTTTTATTCATTTTTTCACTCGCTAGTTAGGGAGTTTTTTTTCCCTAACTAGCGAGTAAATTTTTGCCTTGATCCGATCGGTCTTTATTTAAGGTTGGCAAGAGCCTCCTTTACGCGACGAAAAGCTTCAACAATTTTGTCCTCGCTGGTGGCGTAGCTGAAACGGATGCACTCGGGTGAGCCGAATGCGGTACCGCCTACGGTTGCAACGTGACCGACCTCGAGCAGGTACATAGCCAGATCCTCGGCGCTGTTGATTACCTTGTCACCGTAACGCTTGCCGAAGTATGAATCACACTTGGGGAACAGGTAGAATGCACCCTGAGGATTGTTAACCTCAAAGCCGGGAATCTCCTTGGCCAGAGATACGATCAGGTCGCGACGCTTCTGGAATACCTGACGCATTTTCTCAACGTCATCCTGCGGGCCGTCAAATGCCACCTGAGCCGCCTTCTGGGCAACTGAGCAGGTGCCGCTGGTATACTGACCCTGCAGCTTGTTGCAAGCCTTTACAAGCCATTCCGGACCAGCCATGAAGCCGATACGCCATCCGGTCATTGCATATGCCTTGGACACACCGTTTATTACGGCAATACGGTCCTTGTCAACGAACTGGGCAAGGCTGTTGTGTCCGCCAATGAAGTTGATGTGCTCGTAAATCTCATCAGATACGATGAATACATCGGGGTACTTGTTGAGTACCTTGGCGATTGACTCAAGTTCATCTTTAGTATATACAGAACCGGTAGGATTTGAAGGTGAGCATATCATGATGGCCTTGGTCTTGGGAGTGATGGCAGCCTCAACCTGAGCGGCTGTTACCTTGAAATCCTGATCAATGCCGGCCTTGATTACAACGGGAACACCGCCGGCCAGTTTTACCATCTCAGGGTAACTTACCCAGCAGGGTGAAGGCAGAAGCACCTCATCGCCCGGATTGATTATGGCCATGATAACATTGCAGAGAGACTGCTTGGCACCGGTTGAAACCAGAATCTCGGCGGGAGCATAGTCAAGACCGTTCTCACGCTTGAGTTTATCGGCGCAAGCCTTGCGCAGCCACATGTAACCCGGAACGGGAGAATACTTTGAGTAGTTCTGCTCTACAGCCTCAACAGCAGCCTTCTTGACGTAATCAGGCGTATTGAAGTCGGGCTCGCCCACACTCATGTTAACCACATCGACACCCTGTGCCGACAGTTCATTACTCTTTTGCAGCATAGCGAAAGTGGCCGATGCTGCGAGTCTGTTAACTCGATCTGAAATCTGTGCCATTTATTTTGTTTGTTTGTTGTTTGTCATATATTCAATCAGATCATCGGCCGTCTGTGAGACCTTCTGCATCTGACGTTTCAGTTTACGTGTAAAAAGCCAAGCCCTGAGCTCAAACAGCAGGCCGAGCGGGAACACTATACCCACAAGCCTATCGGCCCACACCTTCTCAAACGGAGGCTGTATGCCATGACTCTGCAGCAACGGGAAACCGTTAAGCAAATCAAGCTCCACACGGTCACGGCTGTTACCCAACTCACCTACCAGACTCTCCAGTTCTGCACTCAGTTCTGTCATCTGAGATGCCTCAACGCTGCCAAAGAACAGGTTGCGGTAACTGGGAACGGTATTGAGCAGAGCCGACTGTTCAAGTTCCGTGCTGATGCGCTTGACATCATCCAGTGATGCAAGGCACTTGGTACGGTCGGGATCATCTATAACCACATCCTTACGTACTATATTGCGCTTTACCTTGGTTCCGAACCAGTAACGGAAGAACTCCATCACCACATCCCACTGAAACAGTGTGGAGTCACCGTTGGCCTTAACCGTAAAGAACACACTCAACGGCGTGAGCACTATCACGCTGAACCATGTGCCTATTATGCTCCACTCTCCCTCTCGGAACATCTTGTCACCCGATACGGATGTGATGTAGAACAGGATGAAGGTCAGGACCGATACTATCACGGGAATACCCAATCCGCCCTTCCTGATGATAGCGCCCAAAGGAGCACCGATAAAGAAGAATATCAGGATTGAAAGCGAGTTTGTTATCTTTTTCATCCACTCTATCCAGTGACGGCGTATGGTCTTGTCACCGTAATACATATTGGAGCTCTTGATAGCCAGGTCACTTGCCTGGGTCTGTATCTTGGAGCGCATGTCGTTCTTTATGTCAACCTGACTGGTACGGCTGGAAACCGCGTATACGCTGTCTGCGTTTATGATCTTGGATTTAAGATTCTCAAAAGCGACCGAATCAGATTTCTGCATACGGTAAGTACCCAGAGCCGTCACCTTGAACTCAGCCATATTGCCACGTCCCACGCTGTCCTGATTAGCCGACAGGGAATCAATGGTATGCCTGATCTCATTCATGTTCTTGCTCATGGCCTGTGAACTGGTGAGCGCATCGGGAGCCTCCTTCATATCGGAATCAAACTCCAGAAGGATATGTTTCTCACGGAATCCCTCACGACGGTAAGGCTTGCCCTGGCTGTCTATGTCTTTCTCCTGGCAGAACTGCTCACCGCTGAACAGATGCAGATAGAGGTGTTTCTTATCGGCCGTGGTCTCCATAAAGGCGGAGTCCGATACAATCACGCTAAGGTTCTCATAACCGTCACGATGGTCATAGATTGTAACGTCATACAGCGTTCCGGTATTGAAATCCTTATGCTTCACATACATGTTAAATCCGTTGATCTGGGTGTAAAACACTCCTTCCGGAATTTCCAGTTCGGGATTCTTCTCATTTATGGAGTATATGAGCGCATACAGTTTCTTTGCGGCATGGGGCACAGTCACGTTCTGGAAGTAGAACGATACACCTGCCAGCAAGACGCTGAATATCATGACGGGGCGCATTATCCTGAGCAATGGGATACCCGATGTTTTCATGGCAAGCAGTTCCAGACGCTCGCCAAAGTTACCGAACGTGATAAGCGATGCCATGAGCACGGCCAGAGGCAAAGCCTGAGGTACAAGCGTGAGAGCAAACTGCCAGAAAAAACCGCCCAGTGTAACAAAGTCAAGTCCCTTGCCTACAAGGTCCTCGGCGTAACGCCAGACCACATTCATGAGCAGCACGAAAAGACATATGGCAAACGCCGCCACAAACAGCAGCAGAAAGCTTTTTAAGATAAAGATATCAAGTCTTTTCGGCCTCATATGAGATGCAAAATTTTCCAACTTGCAAAGGTAGGAAAAATTCGCATGTAATATGACCAGTTAGGAATATTTCAGGTTTCTACAAACCACAACGTCTCAGCGCCTCCATAGACGTGTCCCAGAGGCTGCGTACATCCTCCTGGGCGTCTGAATCTGCAAAGTCTATTATCTCAAGTGAGTAGTTTGATGTGAGATCATTCTTATGTATGCGCATTTCAAAGTATGTACCCGGCTCATCATCCATCCAATGAAAACGAACATAAGTATTCTGGCGGCAGTTAATCAGTTCTGCTTCACGTGATTCACTCTTTCCCCAGGTGAAACTGAATATCTTTCCGTCCGTACGGACATCATCAGCAAACCAGGAAGTTAGTCCCGGTGCGGTGGATATTGCATCCCAGATCATGGGTACTGACTGCGAACTTAGTCCATATTCAAGAACGACTTTCGTCTTTGCCGGTATGTTTTTGTCTGTAGCCATAGCATTAAACTCTTATGTTCTAATTGCAAAGAAATATTAAAATCTTTTAATTTCCAAACGAATAAGGTACATTTTTATAACAAAAATATGGAGATAAAAAGTTGCAGGTGTCAAAAATCAGCATTACCTTTGCACCCGCTTATTGAGCGATGGCGGGATAGCTCAGCTGGTTAGAGCGCATGATTCATAATCATGAGGTCCCCGGTTCAATCCCGGGTCCCGCTACGAAAAGAAAGAGAGGTCAAGCCTCTCTTTTTCTTTTCTCCGCAGGACCCGGGATTGAACCGAGGACCTCTGGTCCTTATTTTAGTTCGCCACAGCGAACAGGGCGGCCTCCGGCCGCTCTCGCTCGCATACTCGCTTCGCCCCAATACGTTTGTACCTGCGTGGTAGTTGCGTATTTATTATTATTTAAGGTGGGGGTATTGGGAAAAAGTGTAATTTTGTGGTGCTTTTGCTAAGTGGAGTTTACAATTTAAATAGATATTTATGGAATTAATGGAGGAGATTATTGCGCGGGCTAAGCAGAATAAGCAGCGCATTGTGTTGCCCGAAGGTACCGAGGAGCGTACTCTTAAGGCAGCCGACAGGGTTCTGGCCGACGGTGTGGCAGACCTTATCATCTTGGGTAACAAATCAGAGATTGAGGGACTTGCCGCTCAGTGGGGTCTCAAGAACATCTCAAAGGCCACAATCATTGACCCGGAGAACAACCCCAAGAAGGATTTCTATGCAAACCTGCTGTTTGAGTTGCGCAAGAACAAGGGTATGACCATAGAGGAGGCTCAGCAGAAAGTGCTTGATCCGCTTTACCTGGGTTGCCTCATCATCAAGAACGGCGATGCCGACGGCCAGCTGGCAGGTGCCCGCAACACCACAGGCAACGTTCTGCGTCCCGCACTTCAGATAATCAAGACCGCTCCCGGCATATCGGTTGTATCGGGCGCATTCATCATGATAACCAAGACCCCGCAATACGGCGAGAACGGCATTATGGTATTTGCCGATTGCGCAGTTACTCCCGTTCCCGATGCAGACCAGCTGGCACAGATTGCAGTTGCATCGGCCGGTACCGCAACCGCAGTTGCAGGATTTGCCGAGCCCCGCGTTGCAATGCTGAGTTTTTCAACCAAGGGATCGGCCAAGCATGAGGTTGTTGACAAGGTTACAACCGCACTTGCCAAGGCCAAGGAACTGGCCCCCACCCTCAAGATTGACGGTGAACTCCAGGCCGATGCCGCCATCGTACCTTCTGTAGGTGCAAGCAAGGCTCCGGGTTCAGAGATTGCAGGTAAGGCCAACGTACTTGTATTCCCCAACCTGGAAGTTGGCAACATAGCATACAAACTGGTACAGCGTATCGGTAACGCCGAGGCCATCGGCCCTATCCTTCAGGGTATTGCACGCCCCGTGAACGACCTGTCACGCGGCTGCTCAGTTGATGACGTTTATAAAATGATTGCCGTTACCTCAAACCAGGCAATGGCAGCAAAAAAAGCATAACACAAAATGAAGATACTGGTACTGAACTGCGGCAGCTCGTCAATCAAGTACAAGCTGTTTGACATGGATAAGAACGATGTCATTGCACAGGGCGGAATTGAGAAGATAGGCATGAAGGGTTCTTTCCTCAAGTTGACCGATGCCAACGGCGAGAAGGTAATTATTGAGAAGGAGATTCCCGAGCACACAGTAGGTGTAAAGTTCATATTTGAGGTACTTACCGGCAGCCAGTACGGCGTAATCAAGTCACTGGACGAGATCAACGCAGTAGGTCACCGCATGGTGCACGGAGGCGAGAAGTTCAACAAGAGCGTTATCCTTACCCCCGATGTACTGGAGGCATTCGCTGCCTGCAACGATCTGGCTCCTCTGCACAACCCTGCAAACCTTAAGGGTGTGAACGCTGTAAGCGAGTTGCTGCCCAACGTTCCGCAGGTTGGTGTATTTGACACCGCTTTCCATCAGACTATGCCTGATTATGCATATCTGTATGCAATTCCCTACGAGCTGTATCAGAAGTATGGCGTTCGCCGTTACGGTTTCCACGGAACATCACACCGCTTTGTATCGGGCGAGATCTGCAAGTATCTGGGCATCAAGCCTGAGGGTTCAAAGATAATCACCTGCCACATTGGTAACGGCGGTTCAATAACCGCAGTCAAGGACGGTAAGAGCGTAGACACCACAATGGGTCTGACTCCTCTGGAGGGCATCATGATGGGTACCCGCAGTGGTGATATCGATGCAGGCGCAGTAACTTTCCTCATGGAAAAAGAGGGACTGGACAGCACAGGCATGTCAAACCTGCTGAACAAAAAGTCAGGTCTGCTGGGTATATCAGGTGCATCAAGTGACATGCGTGAGGTTACCGCTTCAATGGAGGCAGGTAACGAGCGTGCTGCTCTGGCCAAGAAGATGTACGCTTACCGCATCAAGAAATACATTGGTGCATTCGCTGCCGCAATGGGCGGCGTTGACGTGGTCGTATTTACCGGCGGTGTTGGCGAGAACCGTCACGAGGTCCGCGAGGCCGTTTGTGAGGGTCTGGAGTTCCTGGGCATCAAGCTTGACAAGGAACAGAACGCCAAGATTATGTTCGGCAAGGACGGAATTATCAGCACTCCCGATTCAAAGGTCAAGGTAGTAGTTCTCCCGACCGATGAGGAGCTGATGATTGCTCAAGACACAATGGCACTGGTCAAATAAGAACAATCACCCTATAAATAACAAAGGCTGCCCTGAAAGGCAGCCTTTGTTATTTATTGTCACCTCCTTCAAGGTAGTTGTTCATCGTGAGGGTTTTGCCGTCGAATACGGCGTAGGTGTATTGGGTTATCCAGTCTCCCAGTATGAGCATACGGCTGGAGTGGCTGAGCATCAGGTCCAGTTCTATGTGACGGTGACCGAAGATGAAGTAGTTGATATCGGGATGAGATTTGAGGTATTCCTTGGCGTAGATAACCTGAAACTCCTTATCCTCGCCCAGATACTGGTCAACTCCGTTAAGGCGGTGTTTCTCCATGCTTTTCTTGGCCCATGTAAGGCCGAACCACATGCTCCAGCGCGTGGGCAGCAGGGAGTAGAGGAACTGGCATACACGGCTGCGGAAAATGCCTCTAAGGAAACGGAACGTACGGCTGGGATCACCCATTCCGTCACCATGTGCCAGGAAGAATTCCTTACCCATGATCTCAACCGTAACGGGCTCTCTGTGGAGTATTACGCCACACTCACGCTCCAAATATCCGAATGACCAGATATCATGATTGCCTATGAAATAGTGTACCTCAATGCCCATATCGGTCAGCTCAGAAATCTTGCCCAGAAAACGGGTGTAGCCTTTGGGTACCACATATTTGAACTCATACCAGTAGTCAAACATATCGCCCAGCATGTAGATGGCCTGAGCCTTGTCCTTGATATCATCAAGGAAACGCACCAGACGGCGTTCCTGCATCCGCTTATGGTCAATAGCCCATGAGCCCAGATGAGCATCGGAGATAAAATAAACCTGTTTCATATCAGTCCCAGTTCAAGTTTGGCCTCTTCACTCATCATATCCTTGTCCCACTCAGGTTCAAAGACAAGATTGACGGTGGCCGATTTGACACATTCCAAGCCCTCTACCCTAAGACGGACATCCTCAACGATGAAATCCGCCAGAGAGCAGCCGGGCGCGGTCAGCGTCATGTCGATGCTGACATTGGCGTCATCATCGACATCGACCTTGTAGATCAGGCCAAGATTGTATATATCGACGGGTATCTCAGGATCATACACGGTCTTGAGCACCTCTACGACTTTCTCCTCTATTTCAAACTTCTCACTCATCTCTTATCATATCCGACCATGGTCGGCATAACTGTAATATCCGCCGTCGGTGAATATCACATGATCCAGCAACGATATATCCATCGTGTAGCACGCCTGGCGGACGGCTGTTGTAAGCCCGTCGTCCTGACGGCTGGGCATCAGGTTGCCCGACGGATGATTATGACACATAACCACAGCCGTAGCCCTGTGTACAATCGCTTCACGTACTATCAGGCGGACATCGACCGATGCGCTCGTCAGGCCTCCCTGACTTACAAGCATGCTGCGCAGCACCTTGCCGGCCTGATTGAGCAGCAGCACATGACACTCCTCGACCTGCTTATCGGCCATGACGGGATAAAACCAGTCATAAATGTCACGCGACGTCCTGATGACAGGCACCTGCAAGGGCTTTTCCTCCTTGCGGCGTCTGCCCAGTTCACATGCGGCCAGGATTGTTATTGCCTTGGCCTCACCTATTCCTTTAAAAGAGCAAAGCTCCCCGACGCTAAGTTTTCCAAGTTCGGAAAGACTGTTGCGGCAGGAAGCCATCACTTTTTGTGTTAAAGCCACCACCGAATCTTCAGTGTTTCCAGTGTGTATCAGAATCGCCAATAACTCAGCGTTTGTAAGCGCGCCTGCGCCTTTTTGCTTCATCTTTTCACGGGGGCGATCCTCTAGGGCCCACTGCTTAAGATTCAGCTTGTCTGGCTTAATCATTCATTTCCTTATGCCTTTACACGGCCCTGGTATGATCCGTCGCGGGTATCGACCTCAATAAGTTCACCCTCGTTGATGAACAGAGGTACGCGAACCTCGCAACCGGTCTCAACCTTGGCGGGCTTGGTAGCGTTGGTAGCTGTATCACCCTTAAGGCCGGGCTCGGTATATGTAACTTTAAGAACCACCTTAACAGGCAGGTCTGCGAACAGAATCTCACCGGTATTGGCGTTTGTAACAACGTCAACAACCTCACCTTCCTTGAGGTAATCAACTCCGTTGATCAGGTCCTTGATAATGGTAACCTGCTCAAAATCCTCCTGGTTCATGAATATGTAACCCATCTCATCCTGATAGAGGTACTGATAGGGGCGACGCTCAACGCGGACATCCTCCAACTTGAAACCAATCTGGAATGTGCGCTCCAGTACGCGGCCGTTAACCACGTTCTTAAGCTTGGTACGTACAAATGTGTTTCCCTTACCGGGCTTTACATGGAGAAAATCAATGCAGAAATAAAGCTGGCCCTCCAGATTGATGCAGGTGCCGATCTTGATGTCTTGACAAAGAATCATAAAAGTCTGTTTGTTCTATAATTAATAATGAATCATTTCGTTCTGCAAAAGTAGTGCAATGAGACAAATAGACAAAACTTTAGACAAAAAAAGAGATGCAATTTGCATATTAAGAAAAAAGAAACTACCTTTGCCCTCCGATTTCGCTTCAGACAGAAAACAATAAAAATATATAACGATGAAAAGAACATTTCAGCCTTCCAACAGGAAGAGAAAGAACAAGCACGGTTTCCGTGAGAGAATGGCCTCAGCCAACGGCCGCAGAGTACTTGCTTCACGCAGAGCTAAGGGCCGCAAGAAACTGACAGTATCTGACGAGTACTGCGGAACCAAGAAGTAATACTTTAGTATTTAAGGTATAAAAAGAAGACCGGATTTTTGATCCGGTCTTCTTTTGTTTATTTCCTCAACTCTTTGGGAGCAGGAAGAAGTGTTCTGCCGTACAGAGGAGAGGTTCTTAGATCATCAGGAATCCGTAAGCCCTTGTCTGATATCGCAGATCTTCTCTGAGCCCCATACAGCCTGGGAATCTCAGGGTATGAACCACTGACAATATGTTCAAGACATGCCCTGATATTGTCTTCAGTTACTCCGAAATCATGACGAAGATCATCAGGACGGTAGTTGTCAGGGATAAACCCGTTATAGGGAATAGACTCGTCTTCACTGTTCTTGCTGAAGAACGCAATAGGAAGATATACCAGCTTGAGTTTGCTGAAATCTCCTGCTTCATATCTTTCGTAATCCGCATCCTCTCCAGGATACATAAGAACATACATTCCATTAGGCTTGCCATATGTAGTATCACCTACCAGATGAACGTTCAGATAGGGACTCAGACCATTGACGGTAACCTCACTGGCAGAAGCAGAACCTTCACCACATATTACATACAAATCATCAAGATTGAGTGAATTTGGCTGGCGATGTATTGTATCCGCACTGTTAAACTGTGTCAGCAAGCGGTTATGAATAGTTTTTCTGTACACCTTTCTGTCTGCCGAATCCGGTGCAAGATAACTTAC